>JAZODH010000011.1:0-4802 GCA_045596925.1 Eubacteriales bacterium | reverse complement strand
CGAGGGTGACCCCCGCGCCGCCGCTATCTACGAGACCATCGGCGTTTACTTCGGCTACGCCGTTGCGTACTACGCACTCTTCTATGATATCAAGCACGTCCTCCTTATGGGTCGTGTGTCCTCGGGTGAGGGCGGAAATATCCTTCTCGCGAACGCACAGAAGGTCCTTAGCGAGGAATTCCCCGAGCTTGCCGAGAAGATCACTATCCACCTTCCCGACGAGTCCAGCCGCCGCGTTGGCCAGTCCATCGCCGCCGCAAGCCTCCCCTTCATTGGCTAATATCACCATCAAAAAAGCAGCCCTCGGGCTGCTTTTTTTGTTTGAAAACATGACACGGGTCGTGCTTTTTGCAGATTGTGCGTGAAAAATGGTGCCAATGTTTGTGAAAACTCCATATCAGAGATTGTTGTCACAGGGCGAATTGTTGTTCAGCCTTCCTCTCTCAACAGAAAAAACAGGTAGCAATAACGCCACCTGTTTTAGTGAATAGCTATCAATATCTAAGCCTTTGATTCTTTTGGTGCCGAGATTAATGAGAGTAATCCCTTATATATGCATTTTAAAATAAATGAAACGATAGCGGTACCGACTAGGACAACAACAAGATAAACAAATCTGTTATTTATAATACCAAGCTTGTAAAACTTGATAAACAAGCCGTGAGCTACATATATTTCCAATGAGTATTTGCCCAACAACGACAAAACAGGATTGTTAATAACGCGTGTTTTACACAAAACATATGATATAGAAATGGTAAAGCAAACGAAGAAGAAAGAGTAAAGGACACTAACGGCAGGGAAGACTCTGTTGAAAACGGCAAATGCAAGGAACAATGCACCAGATAATCCAAATATTAGCCAGCTTCTCTTTGCCAGTATAGCATCAAAAAGAGTTTTCTTATAACAGTATATCATCCCAAAAACGAAGCAAAAGATGGTCTGATACCACCAACTACCCAATCTGAGTATATAACAGGCTACAAAGTAAATAAAACAAGAGATGAAAATGAAAACTATTCTAAGCTTTTGAGATTTTATAAATCGAAAAACAAGCAGATAAATCAAGTATAAAATAAAAGTGGTTTGAAGATACCATCCAAATTCAACCACCGTAGCTCCAAAGAGGAACGAGTGTATAACAAGAGAACTCGAAAAGCTATTTTCTAAAAATAGTTTCCATATTGTATATACGATGATTAACACCACATAAAAACAATAGAGAGGGAGAAATCTGTTTCTGAAAAACTTCTTAATGTAGTTGTTCTTGCTTGAAGATAGCATTAAACCATAGCCGGAAAAGAAGAGGAATACAGCTACAGAAAGCGTTCCGCATAAGTGTAAGATTTCACCCAAAAGGTATGTTTTGGTTAATCCAATGTTCTGATAAATATGATGAGCAACAACTAATAGTGCAAAAAAACCTCGAAGACAACTTGTATGCTCTTTGGACAAATAAATACTATCTCTCATAAACAAATTAATTGTTTTCTGTTATCATCGATTATCATTTCGAAGGATAACGAATCTAATTCTGCTGGTGGAAATATATACATAGAAAAGATAGGTGTTAACCTCCAACCCTATTTGCGTTCTCTCTTTCAAGGTCGTTAATGGATTTACCTTCGGCGGTTTTCCAAGCGGTGTTACCGTTGATTGAGGTGCCGGTTACAAATGCCGCCGCGTTGGATGCGCTTGATGCAAAAACGTCATCGGTCAAGACAAAATCAACGATAATGTCCTTCGATTTTTCGCGAAGTGTTTTTGCACTGTTAGGACAGCTCGGTGCGACCCTTTCGGCGATTTTGCTTCCCTTGAAAATAACGAATCCATCCGAGGTTCTCTTGCCTCGGGCGTCATAGGCGCCATTGCTGCGGTATGTGATGAAGAGGGTGGGCTCGTCATCTACAACGGGCTGTTCACACTCTGCCTTGAATAACGGCTCGAAGACCTTGTGTCCAAGAACGCCAAGTATTAGCGACGCGAGATCTGCGAAATCAAGAAGGTCGCTTTGCTTTTCCTCGGTCACGTTACCCTGCATGGGGGTGTTTCCGTTAATGACCTTGTAGCGCTTAGATTCGCAGGCGAGCTTGTAAAAATGATGCTCAAGGAAGGTGATGTCGGTAGCGCCGAGTGAATTATCCTTGGTAACAAATGCAACGGCCTCGGTCCAGTCGTCCTTCAGTCTGTCGGTCTGATGCTCAATAATTCTTTGAAGCACTCCTGTGCCTGCAACTCTTTCTCCTGCCTGTCCGATATATACCGTTTCTCTGTCGCTTTCGTTATCGTGACCGAAGAGAAAATATACGCCGGTGAAGCTAAGCTCGGGTCTCGCCTTGGCCTTATCAATTAACGTGCGCGGGATCTTAAACGCGACACCCTGCCAATTGGATACGGTTGCCTTGATTATTCCGTTTATATCACCTGTTGTAAGAAATACATTTACTGACTTGCCTCTGGACATGATTGTTCTCCTTGTTATTGTTTGCAAATCAATTATAGCAGATATTTGTTTATTTGTCAACTAAAAACGCAGATGGTGGTGTGCGTCTGCACTTCCAATCTGATTGTGATTGGCTTACCACCCACCCCGTGTTAAATTTCGCGAGCTATTTCCCTCAATAAAGCAAAGCACCCGTCGGCAGGTAAAAGCCCGCCGACGGGTGCAACTATGCAAACTATTATTTACTTTTCGTTGTTTGTGCTTTCCGACTCGGTGCGCTTTTTCTCGCCGTGCCAGATGCGGGCGTAAACGAGGATTCCGACAAGAGGGAAGAGCATACCGCAAAGCATACCGAGCTTCATTCCAAGCTGCTCGGGTGCGAGGCTGAGGCTCGCCGCGAGCTCTGCCGCCTTCGGTGAGGCGATGACCGCGTCGGTGATGATTCCGACGAGCTGAGGACCGACCGAGGCACCGAGGTCGCCGCCCGCCGCCATCATGGCGAAGATGAACACGCCGCCATTCGGGAAACGCGAGGACGCGACAACGAGGTTGCCGGGCCAGAGCATAGAAACGAAGAATCCGGTAAACCCACATGCAATAAGACCGAGCCACGGTATATCGGTGATAGCCGCGGTGAGGTAACACAATACGGCACCCACGGCACCTAGGGTCAGTACGCGACCGATGTTTTTTCCGATCTTCGAGTACATCGTGCGCCCGACGCCAAGCGTCAGACCGAACATCGCCACACCTAGCAGGTCGCCCCACAGCTTCGGCAGGGCGAGCGCGCGCTCAATGTAACCCGACGCCCATTGTGCCATCGTGCACTCTGCCGCACCGCCGAGGAATATTGCAAATACCGACAGCCAAACCCCGGGGTTTTTGAGCATTGCGAGCGCACCCGACACCCTCTCGGGGGTTTCCATCTTTGGAATCTCGCTACCGAAGAAGAGCGCCGCGGAAAACAGTGGCAAAAGCGCGAATAAGCCCGCGAGCAGCTGCCAATACTCACCGCCAACGAGCAGGAGGAACACCGTTGACACAACGATGACGAACACAACGCCCCACGCGTAGATCGAGTGCAGCTTGCTCATCTCTCTGTCGGGGTCATCCGACGGAATTGCCGCGATAACGGGGCTTATGAGAACCTCGCCAAGACCGCTCGCCGCCGAGAAAATAACCGTGCCGATAACCAGACCGACGTAAACCGCATTCGGGAAAATGAACGGAGAGAGTGCGTAGATCATAAATCCGCAAACGGCGATAAGCGGAATGGATTTGACCGTTCGCGGAATGTTGAACTTGTGTGAGAAGAAGGAGAAGATCAGGTCGATAATAAGCTGTGTCACGAAATTTATGAGCACAAGCATGCCAAGCAGCGTGTACGAAATGCCGTAAAGCGACCTGAACGTCAAAAATAACACGGGGGATAGATTGCCGACCGCCGCCATCGTAACGTTAACGCTGTAACATGCGGTCTTGAGCCTACCGACCCCACCCTTTGCGCGAGTCATAATAAACTCCTTTCAATGTCAGAACCAGCTGGTGATAAATATCTCCAGCCCGATGAAAATGAGAATCGAGCCGCCGAGAATACCCGCCTTGCCTGCAAGGCGCGTGCCCGCGTGCTTGCCGATAATAATACCCGCAAGGCAGATGAAGAAGGTCACAAAGCCGATGAGCAGACAGGCAAGAAGTGCCTCGAGCCATCCGTAATGTGCAATGGTAAACCCGACCGACAGGGCGTCGATAGAGGTCGCAACCCCCTGAACGAGCAGGGCGGTAAGGCCCAGCGCACGGCAGGAGCCGTCGTCGCATTTTTTCGTGATCCCCTCGTAGAGCATCTTGCCGCCGATGTAGCAAAGCAGGACGAGCGCTATCCAGGGAATCCACTTCTCAAACGCGGTGAAATACTGTGCAATCGTAGAAACGCAGATCCAACCGATCATTGGCATTGCGAACTGAAACGTCGCAAATATCGCCGCAATGTAGCAGGTTCGCCCGCCCTTCATCCCCGGCTCGTTGAGGCCGTTTGCCAGCGAAACCGAGAAGGCGTCCATCGCGAGACCGACACCGAGCAGGATGCTGTTAAAGAAAAAGGTAAAATCAAAATTCATCCGAATAATTCCTTATGTAAATTGGGTAACGCCCATTAAATAGCAGGGGGTATTATACCACACCCGCGCGCGATTGTCAAGGAAATCAAAAATAAAAAGGAGGGGCTGCTTCATTTAGGCACAACCGAAAAAGAGCAAAGATGTCAAAAAATACTAGGCATCTTTGCTCTAACTTTATGTTTTTTTGCTTGTAAGGTTGAAATTCTACGAATTTCTTCTTTTTTATGCTCTTTTTCTATCGT
>JAZODH010000010.1:0-15646 GCA_045596925.1 Eubacteriales bacterium | reverse complement strand
AAGGATCGCATTGATTCTCATGCTGTTCTTACCGATACAAGAGCCGACTGCCTCAACGTTTTCGTCACGGGAGTAAACCGCGATCTTCGTACGGCTGCCAAGTCGGAGGCCAAGCGGTCTTAGGAAGACAATGGGTCTTACCAACTCCTTGGCTCACAGAACGACATGGCTACGATCCGACTTAAGGATCGCATTGATTCTCATGCTGTTCTTACCGATACAAGAGCCGACTGCCTCAACGTTTTCGTCACGGGAGTAAACCGCGATCTTCGTACGGCTGCCTGCCTCACGGGCAACGCCCTTAATAAGAATAGTACCGTCTGCAATCTCGGGTACCTCAAGCTCGAAGAGTCTTTTTACAAAATTGGGGTGAACTCTTGAGAGAGTTACGATAGGACCGCGGGTTTCGCCCGACTTAACCTCGGATACGAAGACCTTGATTCTATCACCAACGTCATAGCTTTCACCGGGAATCTGCTCCTCACGAAGAAGAGTAGCGTAACCTGTGCCGGTGTCAAGGATAAGGTTGCCGTTTGTGGTATCAACCTTATCAACGATAGCGGTGATGATCTCCTCGCGCTTCTCCTCGTACTCTCTTGTCTGTCTTTCTCTCTCAGCGGTGCGGATAGCCTGAACTATCATCTGCTTACCGGCCTGTGCGGAAAGGCGGCGGAAATCCTTGGTCTTGAGCTCGGTTTCAACAACGCCACCAAGCTTGTGACGACGCGAGAGCGCCTTTGCAGCAGAAAGAGAAATCTCGCACTTGTCATCGTAAACCTCTCCGTCGGGCACTACGGTGCGCTGCTGGAATACTCTCATATCCTTCTTTGTGGGGTCGAGCTGCACGCGAATAACCGTCGTAGGTCCAACCTCACGGCGACATGCGTTTGCAAGTGCGAGCTCAATCTGTGAAATCATATACTCTTTTGAAATGCCGTTTTCCTTCTCGAGAAGGTCAAGGGCGTTGAAGAAATCTGCGTTCATTTTTCCTTTGTACCACGTATTTTCAATACGTTCCTTTCCTTATTATATATATGTGGAAGCCGTATTTGGCTTAATCTTCAAAGTAAATTGTTGTGAGCTTGGAAATCTCACTGAGCAAAAGCTCGGTGTCTCCTGCAGGCTCGGTGATGGTAAGTCTGTCACCATCAAGGCTCTTGATAATGCCGATAATCGAGCGTCTGCCGTCCTTTGCGGCGTAGAGCTTTGCCTCCGCCTTGACGCCAATCTGACTGAGAATGTGTGCTTCTGTGCGAAGCTCTCTTTCAATTCCCGGTGAGGATACGTCGAGGTAGTAGAAGCTCTCGATGGGGTCACATTCGTCGAGAATAGGGTCAATCGCGCGATGAACCTTCTCACAGTCCTCGATATTGATACCGTTTTCGGAGTCGATTGTAATTTCCAGGTGATAATCAGCACCCACCTTCTGATAGGTGATGTCCCAGATATCGTATCCGAGCTCGGCTATGGTGGGGGCTATCGCTTCCCTTACCGTTTCTTTTACGCTTTTTTTCATTTTTCTCCTCCGATTTTCAGCCGATTTCCCACGAAATCACCGTGGAAAAATCATTGTGAAGGGGCTGTCGCTTTCGCGACAGCCCCATAAAATACTATTTACTGTATGTATTATAACACACTAGTTAGGAAAAATCAATAGTTTTCCTAAAAATTATTTAAGATCAAGAGCTGCGGGGGGCTGCCAGTCGTTAGCTGCCTTACCAACCTTAGCCTTGCGCTTAGAGTACTTGCCAAGACCGGTAGCCTTTGCATACTCCTTCATAAGCGCTTCGATCTCCTTCTTGAGCTCAAGTCTTTCTTTCTCGAGCTTCTGAGCCATAGCGAAACGGCCCTTAACTACCTCGGTCTCAGCAAGGTTGCCGGACTGAGCCTTATTCTTCTTAGCCATTATATTTTATCCTCCAATTAAAGACTTTAAATTTGAAATTTGTGAAACGTCTGCTTTACTTAATACATCAAGACCTATGAGTCCAATTCCAACGCATATCAGCAGTAGAAATAATACTACACACCAAAACGTGGAATCTTCCCTTCAAGCGCGCTTGTTGATCTTCTTGATAACCCAGTTGATGTCCTTGGTGTTGGACTTGATAGCCTGGTTCATATTCTTGATGTCCTTCTTAAGTGCCTTCTTCTCAGCGCTGTTCTTGTATTCCTTGGTCTTAAGGCGATACTTGCTGAGTGCAAGGGTAGAGGATGCATCTACGTTGTCGTTCATAAGGTTGTGGATTCTCTGCTTCTCACCAGCGGATGCAGGAAGCTTATCAACCTTCTTTGCAAGACCCTTGTTCTTGTTGATGCACTTCTCAGCTGCATCAGACTTGGTTGCTCTCCACTCGTGGTTGATGCTGATACCGTCAAGGTTAACCTCAGTACCGTTGTAGATAGCAAGGAGCTTAGAGTTGAGCTCGTCTCTCTTGTTAAGGAGAGCCATCATGTCAGTACGGATAGCAGCAATCTTTGCTCTCTGCTTATCGCTCTTCTTGATGTCCATGTTAGCAGGATCGTTGGTGATAACTGCATAGTAGCGAGCGTTGTCAGCCTCTTCAAGCTTAAGAGCTTCCTTGGTCTTCTTCTGAACAGCCTTAATCTGAGCGTCAACGTCCTTCTTCTGCTGCTTCATATCGATAGTGGTCTTGCCATATCTGTACTGAGTCATATCCTTCTTGCTCTCAAGGAGGCTGATCTCGAAGTCAGCAGCCTTTGCGATAACGGAAAGGTCCTTGTTAGCCTGCTCTGCTGCCTTCTCCTGAAGAGCGGTCTTCTTAACAACCTCAGAGTTCTTCTTTGCAGTCTTCTTCTTGTTAGAAGCCTTCTCTGCAGCTGCTGCTGCGGAAGCTGCTACTGCTGCAACCTCAGCGTCGCTGTTTCTGGTAGTACCGTCGTTAGCGGTGTAGGAGATGGAAGGAATGGGCTGGTAGGGCTTGCCTGCGATGATGTCGTCAGCAATAGTGGTGGATGCGGGGGTGAGCTTGGTTCTGGTAAGAAGCTCGTACTCCTCAACGAACTTGTTGTAGTTAGCAATCTCGTCCTCGAGGATCTTCTTGAATTCCTTAACTCTCTTGTTGTCAAGAATCTGGCAGCAAACGTGAAGGTTCTCAGCGATTCTCTCAACTACGTATCTCTGATAAGTGAGGCAGTTGATGATAAGGAGTACCTTGTTGTAGCCGTTAGCCTGATCCTTCTGGTTAACGGTGGTAGCAAGTCTGGACTTAACGTTCTCAAGTGCCTTGTCGCTCTTTGCGAGGTAGTTCTTGAGTTCCTTCTGGTTAAGTACGCTTACGTTGGGGTTATAAGCATTTGCGGTGATAACGGTGGGGTTGCCTACAGTCTTAACGTTGTAGTTGTTGCTTCCCTCTGCAATCTCGGTAGCGAGATTCTTAGATACACCCTCAACCTTTTCGCCGGTGAGCTTGTTGTACTCATCAACGAGGCCGTTGTATCTCTTGATCTGAGGCTCAAGCTTCTTGGTAGCCTCCTTTACGCCCTTGTTATCAAGCTGGTCGCGAGCAGCTGCAAGGTCGTCACAAAGTTCTACGAGTACCTGCTTCTCAACAGCGATGCTTTCAACAAGAAGCTCAATTCTGGTCTGCTTCTTTTCTTTACTCATTGTCGTTCTCCTTCTGGGGATTTTTATCCCCTTAAAAATTTTTTATTATAATTTATTTTTGGTTTTTAAATCAATCATGTCATCAACCGCCAGAACACTGATGATTCTGCGCTTCGGCTTTTGACCGAGGCTGTCAACGATTTTGATGACGTCCTTCGAGAACAGCTCAATCTTGTTGTCCGTAAGATCGAACCTGTTAATTGCTCCTATCAGATCGCGCTTGAGCTCAAATCTGTCATTCTCGGTAGGCGTTGCTCCCGACTGAATGAAGTTGATAAGTCTTTGCACAGCACTCTGTAGGAATGTGACGTCAGAGGAAGCAACGGGATTCTGAGCGTTAATCTCATTGATAATCGCGTTAAGCTCTCCCTGAAGAGAGGCAAGCATTGCATCAAGCTCGCGCTTTCTCGTCTTGTCGCCAATGTCGTGCTCGTTCACTCTCTCGACAAGCTCTCTTACGTAGATGAAGTTCTGAAGCTCTGTAAGCTCTCTTCCGTCATCTCCCGAAACAAGCTTCTCGATAAGAGAGGTGGGCTCGACCTCGGTAATAGGAATTCTTAGTACCTTAGAGAATTTCTCTACCTGTCTATTGTACTTGTTGATAACCGAGAGCAGCTTTCTTCGCTTCGGATTCGAGCGAGGACTTCTTTGAAGCCTCTCTGCCGCCGAAAGCAGCTTGAACTGCTCAGATACGAAGCAGTCGAGGACGATGCCGTATCTGTTTCTCTCAACGTCGCGAGTACCGTATCTTATGAGCCAGATATTTCTGGTCATACACAGTATACTCACCACCAACATGACAATATCGTAAACAACTCTTAACAAAATGCATATAATCGGGGTTAAAGCCCAGACTATTGCCGCGCAAAGCAGCGTCTGAATTACAGACGGGCTTACGTCAAACAGAGAGGTCAGCACTATCGACGCGCAGAATGCGGCAGTCACCGCCCAGTAGACTACGAAGTCTACTCTGAGTGCACGGTAGATAAGCTGTCTGATACGCATATTGTAATCGATGCGGAAGTTAGCCGCAACGTATTTACGAAGACTTTCGTGAGATTTTCTCTGATACTTAATAGGATCGTTTGCGACTCCCGTAGCCTTGAGTGCACGCTTGTTGAAGCGTTTCATCTCTCTTGCCTTTTCGTATCTTATACGGTAGTAGCGTGCCTCGTTATCAAAGCGCCTCGTGTGAGTTCTTCTTGCTCTCGCCGAAATCAGCATAGAAGCAATGCCCATTACAGCGCCGCGCCAACGGAACACGTGGAATAGCCTCATGAGAAGATACGGAATTCCATATATGAGTATTGCAAAGAATCCGCCGTGCTTGAACGCACCGGATCTTGCATAATCATACAGTACCTCGTAAAGTCCACCAACAGTCACCGGATGCGAATGCTCGTCAATCTCTACCTTGTTGCGAAGGCTGAGAACCGGGGGTGTCGGAGGTCTGTCGTCGAGCCTATGAATGATTCTGTCAGGAATCGACAGCGAAAGCAGCTCGATCCATTCATTACGAAGTCTGGGCTTGGGATCGTCGTGCTTGCGAGTCTTACGGGCTCTTGAGGAGCGCATGTTGAAATCTCTAACAAGATTGTTGTAATACTCGATATCGTCGTGCAGCCATCTCGACCAGACTCTCTGCGAGCGTCTGATTCCTGCCTTGGTTGCAGAATAGAGTCGCTGACACTCTATATCAATGATTGTTCCGGCCTTTGCGATATGCTCAAGCTCGAAAACGTCCTGGGTTGAAAGCTTGTTGTTGACAAGCTCGGTGTAATCGTCCTTACGCGGAACGAGGAAGCGGAGGAATCCGTGCCTTCTGATGAAGAGGATTCGCATAAACCATACGTTGATTTCGCTTCCGATGAGCTTCCACCAGGTTGCGATGCTGTCGACCGTCGTCATGCTGCGCGCCCTGAGTGCTCTTGAGAATCTCTCCTCAATCATCTTCGACTCAAGGTCGAGCGGAGTTTCGGTCGTGCTTCCCGATCTCAGATCCATCGCATCCGACTCGGAGTTGTCAACGAACAGTGCGTCAACACCCGCCGAATGTATTCCTGTATAAGGATCTGTGGAGTCCGCAGCACCGAGAACCGGTCCGTTCTTGCCAATCATGCCGGCGTCGAGAACGGCTGAATCGTCAGTGCCCTGAAGCATCATCGGCGTGCCCGTGAAGGGAACTGCAGCTTCTGCGGAATTGCCGAATCCGATAAGAGGAACGCCGCCCGGAGTCATACCGAGCATCGTCATTCCGCCAAAGTCAGCCTTTAAGAACGGAACGCCCATATCGGTCGCATATCCCATAGCGCCAACCGACATAACCGGTGCCTTACCGTTTCCTGAATCGGAGCCGGAGGTGCCTGTGTAGAGTCCGTATCCGTGCCACTTGTCACCGACCGTTCTCTTTACGTCGTCGATTGTTTCTATTATCTCACGACAGCAGATGATCTGCGGGAATTTGATTGTATTACCGTACCTTATGATCTCGTCGGCAACCGAGGTGGAAACCTCGGAGAACGGAACTCCAAGAAGCTCGGAAAGCTCCGCCGCCGTCTTGTTATGAGCGCCTATTGCCTCAAGGAACTTGCGCTTATATCTGACGAGAACGTTAGGTAAGAAGGTCACTCTACCGTAGCTGCGGTACTTGATAAGCACCTTGTTTATACCGGTCAGGCGTTCTCTCTCAAGTACAAGCTTTTCAAGAAGAAGCCTCGTCTTGTTGCGTCCGGTGCATTGTTGCATCCAACGCATCTTCAGGCGGTATATTCTACGGTTGTATCTTGTGTTAATTTTGTAAAGCTTTTTCTGATAAGAAGCAGAATGTCGGTCGGAATCGTGTACGACCGTTTCGAGCGAGAGAAGCTTTTCGTTATGCTCTCTTGAAAGCTTGTTCAGCTTTGCCTCGAATTTCTTGCGCTTTTTATCGTTTTTCCTCTGCCTATTCTCAACGCCGCTCTTCGAAATGAGCGCTGACTCGTCAATGAACCAGATTTCTGCGTTGGTCATCATTCTTCTGAACCAAGCAACTATCGGCTGCGCCCAGACGAACAAATGCTGGAGGAGTCCTATCGGGTGCCACCAGGAAACCACCGGATCCTCGTTAACCGTCACGTCAAAGACGAACGGCGAGTTGATAAGCGACATCTCTACTGCACGGTTTTCGGTGAGGCGGTAATGCTTCATCAAAAGCGGTGTGTAGCCGGTGCGCTCCTTGCGGTTGCGCTGATAGGGCTTTTCGTAGGTCATTTCCTTGAGAGGATCTCTCGGGAATACCTCTATGTAGTTATCCCTGTAGGTAATGCTGGGAATCTTTATTGAGGCTGCCGAATTCATAAGTTCCTTCGGCGTTGCGGTGGTGATACGCGAGAACTGCTCGCCGACTATAGACATATAGTCGATTGCCCTGCCGTTATAAAGCTCTATTTCCTTATAAAGCGCACGGCTGTTTGATCTTGCATAATCGGTGCGACGCAGACGCATTGAAGTCTCAATGACGATACGCCTTACCTCAATAATACTTGAAATTACTCTCAGGTTTTCAACCAACGCAGTGATGACGCCGTCGTCGTCAAACGCACGAGACATCGCGCGCTCGGTTGCCTTAAGAGATTTTTTGAAATACTTGATAGCGCGCTCGCTCTTTCTGACGAGCTGATCAAGATCGTCTACGGTAGTGACTGCAGCGGCTGTTTCTCGGAGTGCGATAAGCATTATCCTTGAAACCGCTGATGCTCTATCGGTCATCGGCGACTCGTCGTCAAGCGAATCAGCATTTCTGAATCCGGGCGCTCCGCTAAGCAATCTTTCCGAATGCTCTGCATAGCCGATTTCATCAGGTGCTATATCAGAACGAAGTGCCGTGCTGATTATTCTTGACGTGTCACCAACCGTTTCCACAAGCTCGCGCTTGTAGGCTACCACGGGGAAGGTGATTTCCCTTTCCCCTCTGCACACCTGTTCTATAACAGACGGAGAAAGGATTTCAAACTCAGTGCCTGTCAGCTTCGTACAGCCCTCAGCACACTTGTTATAGGAAATCATCGCACCGATAAAGAATTCCTCGGCGAGCTTCTTCTGGGAATACTTGCCCATGCGATATACCTCACGAACGTAGGTATATGCCAACTGAAGCTTCTCTCTCTCAACGGCCAGCCTCGTCACAGATAAGCGTTGGCGAGTTCTCGCAAACGCGTTTCTGGTCTTGGTGCTATCAATACCGGAGAGCTTTTTGCCGTATTTTATACTGATGCGGAATACCTTGTTTTTGTATTTGGGGTCGGCACGGAGTGCAAGCGGTGTGTGCGCATCAAGACTGCGCAGCTCGTTCTCGTACCGTTTCTTTGACTGCTTGGTTTCAAATATCAGCTCGCTGATGCGATTGTAATCATCAGAGAGATTCTTCATCGCACGCTTTACCTTGCGACGATACTTGTTGCAGCCAAATTTGCTTCTCGGAAGCTCGACGTCGCCCATAAGCTCCTCTGCCGTGCGAGGAGGCTCAACCTTAATACAGCTTGCTGCATCCTCTCCCGAAATCTCACCGTTTTCATCAGTGTAGACCTGTACGTAGCTCTCCTTGTAGGTAAAGCTCGGTACAACTGCCAGCGACTTGCCTGCCGCTATTGATTCGGGAAGAAGCGTCGAAAGTCTGGTAAGCTGCTCACCGGTTATCGAGGAGTAAGAAATAACGTAGTCGTTATATCTGTCAACCTCGCGGCGCAGCTGTATACGCGCGTCTCTTATATATTTGTAGGCTTTAATTCTTGCAAAATTCTCGAGATTATCGCACTTGATTTCAAGTATCTTCGTGCAAATCTTAAGAATACTGATAAGAAGCGTGGGAACTTCGGACTCATTTCTGTTGTTATCAAGCGATTTCTGTGCCTGGCGCAACGCACGCTCTAAATTCTTGAGCGCGTCAGCACTGTGCTTCAGGTAAAGCTTGATAGCCGATTCCTCGTTAGACAGACGTGCACCCTCGGCCTTAATAACTGCGATTATCTCGTCGTGCAGAAGCACGTCGTCAGCAGAAGCAGGCTTCTCAGCATCGGGATCAATTCCCTTTGCTCTTGCCCTTTCCGCACGCTTATGCTCCAGCGCTTTCTTATATCTTTCGTTAAAGGAGTTAATATCCTCGTCGGTGACCTCGGGAATATCTCTGTACGGTCCGTGAGGAGCTTCCTCCTCGGGCTCTGCATCCTCGGTTGGCTCTTCCTCAGCGTCCAAAGCCTCGGTCTCTGCATCCTCAGTCTTGTCGGAAGCACGCTTGATAACAAGCTTGCCGTCCTCGTCAAATGTCATCTCAAAGGTGTCCTCATCGTCCTCGGCAACCTCTTTGACCTCGTAATCAACGGTGACAACGTTGTCCTCGGCTTCCTCAGGCTCAGCCTCCTCGCCGTCCTCTATGTCCGCACGAGAGCTTTCGTCCTCTGATTCAGACTCTTCCGCGGGCTCTTGCTCGGATTCCTCCGTAGGCGTTTCCTCTTCGGTCTGCTCCGAATCGGCCTCAGAAGTCTCTTCGACCTCACTTGCAGGCTCGTCAGCAGACTGCTCTGCCGCTTCTTCGACTGTTTCTTCAGCCTTTTCCTCAGGCTTTTCCGCAACCGCCTCGTCTTCCTCTGATACAGGCTGCTCCGCGGGGGTATCCTCTATAGCAGACTCTTCTGCCTTTTCTTCCGAAGCTTCAGCCACGGTTTCTTCGGCCGGTTCTTCAGGTTCGTTCGTTTGTGCCGACTCCTCTGCCGCCTCGTCAGCAGACTGCTCCGTCGCTTCTGCGACCGCTTCCTCTGCCGTTTCCTCGGCCGCTTCGTTTTCTTCAGCCGCCGGCTGCTCTACAGCAGCTTCCTGCACTGCGGATTCCTCCGAATCCTTTGCTTCCGTTTCGGACTCGGTGTTTTCCTCTGCAGAGGGCTTCGGGAATCTATCCACGAGAACCTTATTGCCGTTCTCGTCAATTATCTCACGCTTGGTGACGCTGTCAAGCAACGCCTGTGCACGCTCTCCGCGCTCACGCGCCTCACGGCGCTCCTCCTCGATAAAGGCTGCTACCGTCTCTTCCTTTGCCTCCTTGGCCTCTCTGATAGCTGCCTCACGAGCCTCAACCTCTCTCTGCTTTGCAGCCGAGATAGCCGCTTCTCTTTCCTTCAGAAGTTTCTTACGATAGTTTTGCGCGTAATCAAATGCAGCAATCTTTTCGTCAGCAACCTTTTGCGCCGCCTTTTCATTCTGCTCGCGACGCTTTTCGGCCTCGGCGATTCTCGCCGCAGTTTCCTTTTCAGCCTTGATACGACGCTTAACAAGCTCGCTGTTGCGCGCTCTGTGGTCGGCGTGAGCCTTTGTGATGCTTCCGGCAGCAGCCGCAAGCTTATCGTTCATCGAAAGGCTTTCACTCTCAGGGGGCGTTTGCGCGTTATTCAATTTTTCATCTGCTTTCGCTGAATCCGGCAAATTATTTTTCTTTTCCGCCATTTTTTACCCCCTTATCGTTTTCGTTATAGTACTTTAGTAAAAAATTAAGTATGTCACGTCGAAGTATTATTCCGACGAAGCATCCGCGGTCATCAACCACGGGAACGAAGTTATGCTCCTTTACCCTGTCAATCAGCTCGCCCATAGAGGCGTCGTGATAAACGGCAGGCGCATAAGCCACGTCAATTATATCTAAAACCTTATTTTCCTCCGCAAATTTCAAATCAAAGCTGCCGCGGTCAAGGAAATAAGATAGGATATCGTCATTTCTGAGTGTTCCGACGTATCTGCCCTCGGAGTCTATCACGGGAATGGCAACGTAGCGGTGATAGCGCATTTTCTCAAGCGCCTGACGCACCGTGCTGTCCGCCGAGACGTATTCAACCAGGCTTTTCGGAACTATAAATCGCATTATATTCATCTGCCGCCCTCCGCACGCTTCATCAAAAGCTCGAAGGATAAGCCGTACTTATCTGCAATGTCTCTTGCATAAGATTTACCGTCAGGCTTCGCTCTGTATATCTTGAAGGAGCGTTTGCCCTCCTCGATACCGGCAACGAGAGTATCAATGCGAATACCGCCAAGCTCACCCGAGCGTTCGTTTATTTCGGGAACGCCTGCTGCAAGCTCGTGCAGGTGGGTGGAAAAGATTCCTCTGCATCCCATAACCGCAAATCCCGATAGAATCTCGGACGCGATATAAGAAGCCTCGTAAGCTCCGGTGGACGAGAGCGACTCGTCAAGCAATATCATGCTGTCAGGGCTTACCGAATCAAAAATCTCTTTTAGTCTTGCACATTCTTCTCCAAGACGGCCCTTGTCGATGGTATCGTCAGCGCCCTCCGGGAAATGAGTGAAAATTGCGTCGACCGGAGAAATGCGCGCTGACTCTGCAGGCACCGGTAATCCAAGCTGGCAGAGCGCCTGAGCCGCACCTACGGCAACCGTTATTACCGATTTGCCACCGCGGTTAGGACCGGTCAGAACGTATATTCTCGCGTTATCGTCAAACTCAAAATCATTAGTGACTATCTCGTCGTCGATAGCCAATGCAACGCGGGGATTGTAAAGCCCCTTTGCAGCAAACGCCTTCTCACCAACGGGGGCAAGCTCAGGAATACAAACCGCGCATCCCGCGTGCGAAGAAAGCTTGGATACAAGCTCCGCAGCCCTTGAAACAAATTCAATTTCGGGCAAAAGGCGAAGCAGGAAATCGGTGTTTTCTATAACGTAGTCGCCGACTATGTTTCTCCAGCCGCGAACCGAGGAACGAAAGACCTCCTCAATAGCCGAATTGAAAGCACCTATAAGAGCCTCCTGTCTGTTCTCACTCTGCCCCTTGCCAAACGGCGAGAGGTCAGCGATGCAGGTAAAGGCGTCGTTTTTAAACGAAAGGCGAAGTATTTTGTCAAGCACCTTTCCCGACTTGAATTGCTCGGAATTTATCGAAATAACTCCCGCCGAGGTGGGACGAAGCTCTCTGTCAAGATTGACACCGACCGTCACACTCTTAACCTCACGAACCCTGGAGGCAAGCGCTTCAAGCTTCTTATTAAGCTCGGCGTAATACTCCGACTCGGCAAGCTCGGTTGCAAAATCAGCAAGAGCCGAAAATGCAGGGCTTTTAATTTTGTCTTTAACACCCGCAAAGCCGTCGCGCAAGGTGTCAATGCAAGAAACGTAAAGCTCAATCTCGGTAATGCTGTAAAGATAAGAGTCGCCCGAAGAATTACGATCGTTATCAAGACGGCGAAGCTCGCTGATATCGTCAAGTATCGGGTGTATCGCTGCAAGCGTCTCGCTGATCTCCGGAATACTCGCCATATCGTCAAGAGTCATCTGACGATAGCGTATAACCTCGGGGTCCATAGTAAAGAAATCCGAAAGCGATGCGTTTTTTAAATTAAATATTTCGTCGAGTCCGAGCTCGTAGCAAACGTCCTCGGAAATACCCGGCAAATTGCAGCGTTCACTATGTGCCTCGCGCGATTGTACGCTGGGATATATAAGGCTGATGAAGCGTTCCGCCATATTCTCCCTCCATTTCTGTACGTTGCGCGTTCGCTTTTAGTTCACGCACCCATTATAACATATATTTTTATAAGTTGCAAGGGGGATTAAGCATTTTTTGTGAACAAATTGTAAATTTTGAAAATTTAATAATATTTCATAGATTCTTTGCCGTTTTTTGTCATTTTTCTTTGTGTTTTTTAGTTTTTTATTGAATTTTTTGTACATAGGTGCTATAATTAACCTTGTCGGTTTACTGCCGCTATTGTCACGAATATCGGCACAAAAGTATAACACATAAACTAATTATATAGCTTTGGAGGTATATATGAAGGTACTCTTAATTAATGGAAGTCCGCATAAAAACGGAACTACGAACGCGGCTCTCACCGAGCTGGCAAAAGCACTCACCGATGAGGGCGCAGAGTGCGAGATAATGCAGGTTGGCCACCTCGCAATACGCGGCTGCACCGCATGCCTTGGCTGTCGTAAGGCAGGAAAATGCGTTATCGACGACGCGGTGAACGAGGCGGCAGAAAAGTTCCGCGAGGCAGACGGAATAATAGTCGGCTCTCCCGTATACTACGCAGCCCCGAACGGAACTCTTATATCATTCCTCGACAGACTGTTTTACAGTTCCGCCTTTGACAAGCGAGCAAAGGTTGGCGCTGCGGTTGTCTGTGCGCGCAGAGGCGGATGCACGGCATCCTTTGACGTGCTCAACAAATACTTCTCAATTTCAGGAATGCCGATAGCAACGAGCTCGTATTGGAATCAGGTTCACGGCGCAAACGCCGAGGACGCTCCGCTTGACGAGGAGGGTATGATGTGTATGAGAAATCTCGGAAGAAACATGGCGTTTCTTATGAAGAGCATAGCGCTCGGCGAGGAAAAGCTTGGCTTGCCGCAAAAGGAAAGCGGAATCAGAACGAATTTTATAAAGAAATAAAAGACGCCCCGTGGCACACAGACGCTGCGGGGCGATTTTTTTGCGGGATTAATGTAAACGTTTGTTTTAGTTTTTTAAAAGCTTGCTTCAAATAACTTTCCATTAATATATAAAAAGACCGACCCTTGCGGATCGGTCTTTAATAATCAAGTATTTATAATTACTTGAGGTTCTTCCACTCGTTGAGAATGGTGTTGAAGTTGTAAGCCTTGCTACCCTTCTGGTTAGCATCGCCAACAAGCTCACCGTAAGGAAGGTTGGTAACCTGATACCTTGCATCTCTGAAGTACTGATGCCATCTCTGTGCGTCAGCCTGAGTGTTACCATTGCTCTTCATGTATGCAGATACAACGTCCTCGAAGGTCTTGTCGAAGCAATCACGAACGTGGTTTCTGATGAAGGTAAGCATCTTAACGTTGTTTTCCTTAGCGGCACCGCTGTTAACAAGACCCATAAGAACCTGGTTGTAGTAGGTGTCAAGGATCTTAGAGGAGTTAGTGGACTGATAGTCAAAGAATGCAGTGCACTGCTCAAACTCAGTGGTGTTAGCGGAAATAGCGGGAAGACGAGCGAGGTTATGTACGAGAGTACGGTAGTCCTCTACAGTACCTTCCTTATACATAGGAACGCAAACTACGCCGAAGCCGGACTTGCCGTCCTTGCTCATGTTCTGGTATGCAGACTCCTCAAGAGAACCGAGAGCGATGATACCGCCGAAGAGCATGTAGTTGCCCTCACCGAAGCGATCACGGATACCTGCGATATCGCCAAGGTCGCTATTGCTGTTGAATACGCCCTTGTTTACGTGGCAAACACCCTTGTTAGCATTGTCTGCAAAGAGAGAATTAAGTGCTGCAGCATAAGCGTCGAGGTCGGAGTTAGAAGCGGGATATGCATAGGAACCGCCGTTGCGCTGAATGATCTCTACGTCAGAGGTGTAAAGAAGACCGGAAGCAGTAAGACCGGAGGTCTGACCGAATGCTACACCGAGAACGTCCTTGATATCAGCAACGTTTGCATCGTCACCGGTGGGCTGGAATACTGCGTTAGCATACTCAGCAAGAGCGTCGTATGTCCAACCGCCGTCCCAAACGAGCTTGTAGAAGTCGTCAATATCGTGGTCACCGTCGTTGTCCTGGTCCTTAACGTAAGTACCGTCAGTCCAAGAGTCAGCGATGTCAATCTTCATCATATCAACGTTAACGGGCATTACGAGGAATGCACGAACGAGGTCAACGCAGTAGTCGGATGCAAGAACGTACATCTTGTCATACTCGCCGTTTGCATTAGCAAGAGAGAGAGACTGCATGTAGTCGTAGAAGTAACCGCCGCCTGCAGTAGAATCGAAGTAACTGTTGCCGATACCCTTATAACCGTCCTTGGTGAATGCGAAGTAGTTCTGACCCTCACCAACCTTAACAGAGCTCTTAGCAGTGTTAGTGTAAAGGTTCTTGAAGCAACCTCTGATTGCAAGAGAGGTCATATCGTATACGAAGTTAATGTACACGTCAGGCATAGCATCACTGTTTACAGAGGTCTCTCCGGGGATTCTCTGTATAGATCCGCCCCAGGCATAGTCTTTCACAGAATCATAGGTGGCATTTACACCGGTAACCTCGGTAGCCTTGCCGTTTCTAGCACGGATGTCGGTGTCGAGCTGAGTGTTTGCAGACTCGTCTTTACCTGCATAGTATCTGGTAAGACCGGAGGAAAGCTCACCCGCGTTGTCGTTTTCATACATAGCGATCTTAATGGTGCTGTTGCCCCAGTAGTAATCGCCCTTAGGTTCGCCATTTCCGCCACCGGTTTCGCCGTTGTCAGGCTTACAGGAAGCAAGTCCTACGACTACCATTACAATTGCAACGAGGAAGCACAAAAGTTTGATTTTCATTTTTTTCTCCTTTTAAATTTTTTCACCGTAAAGCCGGTTTTTGCATTATAATCTTACCACAGTTTTCCTTTGCAGTCAAGTATAAAATATATTATAAGGTGTTTTTCCACGATTTGCACAACCTATTTTTGTTTTTTTTGTGCACCATTCACACAAAATTTTAAAGCGTTTTTTTGAGTCGGTTGGCTGCCAAAAATAACCACAAATTTGCAAAAAAAGTTGTTTTGTTTATTAATTCCTGGAAAATGTAAAAAACTGTTGACATAGACGCAGTAAGATGGTATAATAGCACGTATGATAGAGGTTGCGGTGGCTAAAAGTAGCGCGAAACATGTCGAAGTGGGCACGCGTGAAAGGAGCAATCGCCGAAATTCGCATTTCGCCCTTTCGGAGCGCGGGTTGGCCGACTGTAAAATATGCCGTCGGCTGTCACTTTTTGTGGAGCGCTATTCATCTTGCAAGACCGTTTGTGATGGCGCTGTACGTTTTTGTACGGCGCTCTTTTATATTCAATTACTAGTTAAAATTAAATACAATTCAAAAAAATTAAATACAGTTCAAAAGGAGAAAGAAAATGACTAAAAAGGCAAAAATCACTTTACTTGCCGCGATAGCCGTTATCATCGTTATGCTCGTGATTGCAGGCGTGACGGGCGGTGCGCTTAACACCGTACCCTGCCCTGACTGCGACGGTGCG
>JAZODH010000009.1:0-20346 GCA_045596925.1 Eubacteriales bacterium | reverse complement strand
AACGACATGGCTACGATCCGACTTCTGCAAACTTCCAGAACTACATGGGTTATGGTAAGCCCGTTAATGTTTACGGCGGTACTTATAACGACAGCACTGTCAATAAAAACCTTGCAGCCGGTCACATCACCGTTGATAACGGCGACGGAACCGTTTATGTTGTAAAGGGTACTGTCGCGACCGATCAGTCTGCTATGGAAGCTGCTTTTAGCAGCGGTGAAAAGACCGTAGTTCTGTCTGCAGGCACCTACGAGTTCCCAAGTCTGGTGGAAGGCGCTACCATTATCGGTCAGGACGGAGTTGTTTTTGAAGATACTCTTTCCGGTACCCTCAATAACGTGACCATTAAGAATGTGCACATAAAAGAAAGCAACGCACAGCGTTGGGCATACTCCAAGGGAACTCTGGTATTCGAGGACTGCACATTTGAGGCTACCGGTGTTTATGCCATTCACTATGATGGTCTAAACAATGCCAACATCACTTACAAGAACTGCACCATCATTGGTTGGGCAGCTATCGGTGGAGGCGCTGAGCATGTTACTTTTGACGGTTGCACCATCAAGGGTAACGGTACTTACGGTGTTCTCCGTCTGTATAGCCCAGCAACCATCAAGAATTGCACCTTTGACGTTGCAAATGTAAATACCACCGATGTTTACCAGGATGGTATTCATGCAGTTGACTGCGAAATCAAGGTTTCCAACAACACGAACGTAAATGGTGCTATGAAAGATATTTACAATCTGTCCGGCACCGGTATTATTACCGAAGAATAATATCACCACGTTATAAGTCCGTCCTATCCCCCTCGGGGGATAGGCGGTGATCAAAGGGCATAAATCCGTTTGTGCCTTTTGATTACCGAAAAAGGTAAAAAGTTAGCTAAAACAATGAGGTAAGAAAATGACTAACACAAAAAACACAAAGCACGCACTTCTCACAAGCGTCATGGCGATGCTCCTTTGCTGCTCGATGCTTGTTGGTACGACGTTCGCGTGGTTTACTGACAGCGTTGCTTCGAGTAGCAACACAATTACTGCAGGCAACCTGGACATTGAAGTTCAGTACACGCTTGACGGTGAAAATTGGAAGGAACTTGACGGTGCAACCGATCTGTTTCAGAAGGGACTCTGGGAGCCCGGTCACACAGAGGTCGTTGCTCTCCGCATCAAGAACAATGGTTCTCTGGCTCTAAAATATGCGGCTAACATGAACATTGTCAACGAGACTAAAGGTAAGACCAAGGACGGTGCTGATATCGTTCTTTCCGACATCTTGACGGTCACTACTGTTACCCATCAGGTTAACCAGGTTGGAGACATTCTGCTCGGCATGGTATTCGGCGGCAGTCAAAATACAGACACCGGTGCGGCTAAGACGTTTAAATCGGGCAACATCCTCGCATCCGACCAAGAACTTCTCGCAGGAGATGCTCACTATGTAATCATCACAGTCGACATGGCCGAGACAGTCGGCAACGAAGCTAACCACAACGGTACAAACATTCCTTCCATTGACTTCGGCATCAACGTTCTTGCTTCCCAGCTTACATACGAGAATGACAGCTTTGGTAATCAGTATGATAAGGATGCTACTTATCCTGGTGATTTTGTAGGCGGTAAGGGCACAGCTGAGGATCCTTACCTCATTAACGAGGCATCTCAGCTGATGAGCATTTCTGATTACAGCGAGTACACCTACTTCAAGGTGGCTGATGGCGTTGAAACCCTCGATATGACCGGTGTTGGTAAAATCAACCTTAACGGTAGCTTCGACGGTAACGGCGTAACCATGAACAACCTCACCACCGCTCTGTTCGAGTATGTTGGCAAGGTCGGCGATGCGAAGGATATCAAGATTTCTAACTTTACCGCTAACGTTAATACAACCGACGGTAGAGCACTTGTAAGAAATGTTATCAATCCCGGCACTACTACATTTGAAAACGTAGCTCTCCATGGTTATATCGAAGGACAATACAATATGGGTTCCTTCTATAACTACGGTACAGCTAATGCCAGCGGCACTGACGGTGCTGATTACACCGTTAATTTCGTTAATGCAACTTCTGACGTAACACTCGTATGTACGTCCGGTAACATTATGGGTGGTATGCTTGGTCACGGCTTTGAAGGCGCCGACTACAAGCTCTCTATCAATATGGATGCTAATTCCAAGTATACCGGAAAGATGTATACAACAACAGGAGCTAATTGTTATCAGGTAATGGCAATGTGCTCTCACGCTACCTACATTCTCAACGGTGAAGAGGTAAGCAGATACACTAACACGTATCCTTCTACAAAGCTCGCTGTTGCAGCTCCTGTAGCTCAGGCTGATGGTTACTATGTTGCTCCCGTTAGCGGTGCTGATCACTACGTAGTATCTCTGGAATCTCAGTTGACTGCTTATGATGAAAACAACGTTAAAATTCCTAATCAGGCTGGCTTGACTTGGTCTCTTGGTAAAAAAACAATTACCGAAGGACTTGACGGTAAGGTCTTTGATCTCGTTAATTCCGCAGAAATTGTGAACGACAAGAACATTGAGATTGGATACGAACTAAACGATGGTGTTCTTAAGGTTTATACGGGCAGAGATTGGAACTTTGCATCCGGCTGGATTACTCTTAACGTTACCCAGTACGATGCAGAAGGTACTATTCTTGCAACCGGTAACGTTAGAGTTCACACCTTTGCTGAGCCGTAAATTTCAAAAATCATCCTTTTAGGATAACAAAGTCCGTCCTATCCCTCTCTGTGAGGGATAGGCGGCAATCAAAGGGCATAAGTTCTAATTTTGTGCCTTTTGATTGCCGAAGAAGGATAAATCCCGATCGACAAAACATTATAAGGAGGTCATTATAATGACAAACGCAAAAACAACAAAGAGAGCTTTGCTCAGCTCGGCAGTTGCACTTCTGCTCTGCTTTGCAATGCTTCTCGGAACCACTTTCGCGTGGTTCACTGACAGTGCCACCTCGGGCACAAATCAGATTCAGGCAGGAAACCTGAAGGTTGACATCGTGGACAAGGACGACGCTTCTCTTGTAGGCGACAAGCTCAAGTTCCAGAACAAAGACGGTGAGACCAACATTCTTTGGGAACCCGGTGTTACTTTCCGTACACAGGCATTCCAGATCAAGAACAACGGTAATCTCGCTCTGAAATACCGTCTCTCGCTTAACGGCATAACAGGTAGTTCGAAGCTGCTTGAGGTCATCTCCTTCTCTATCGTGAAGGAAGATGGCACGGCAGTTGACCTTGCAAACTTTGAGGGCACACTCACAACTGCAGGCGCACTCAGCGATGTTTACTACATTCAAGGTGCTATGGCTTCCTCCGCGGGCAACGAGTACCAGGGCCTGACACTCGAGGGCATCGGAGTAACGGTTCTTGCAACTCAGCTTACATACGAGAACGACAGCTTTGGTGATCAGTATGATAAGGATGCTACATATCCTGTAGGAAGCATTAAGGAACTTCAGGACGCTATCAACAATGCTGTTGATGGAGATGTTATCCAGTTCACTTCTGACCTTGAAGGAAATATAACAATTCCCCAGAAAGCTGATGTTAAGTTTACCATTGATGGCAACGGAAATAGACTTGCGGGCGTTATTCTTGTAGACGGCAAGTCCGCTACACTTACCACCGCTGGTGTTACCATCAAGAATGTGAACTTTGTTGCTGACAGCATTTCTGCTGATGCTTGCATTCAGCTTGGAGATGGTACAAACGTCACTCGTTACACCTGCAACGTGACCGTTGAGGGTTGTACCTTTGATGTTCTTGATGCAGTCGGCGTTAAGTCCTACACCGGTGGCGACAAGAATTTGACCATCCTTGACTGTACGGCTACCGCAAGAGCGCACTCTTTGGCTCAGCTGAAGGGTATCGATGGCGTTCTTGTTAAGGATTGTACTGTAAATTCTGTTCGCGGTATCAACTTCAACAACAGCGACAATATCGTTGTTGAGAACTGCACTATCGACGTTCAGAAATACGCTGTTCGTTTTGGCGAAAGCGCTAACACAACTGTTGAGAATTATGCAATCATCGATTCCACCATCGTTTCCGACAATGGAGATGGCGATGCTGCAATCGTTCTTCGTGCAGGTGCTACCAATGCGAACCTGACCATTACTAACACCGCCATTACCGCCAATGTTGAAATGAGCGGTCACGAAAACGCAAATGTTGTAATCAAGTAATTATTTTAAGTCCGTCCTATCCCTCCCTGTGAGGGATAGGCGGCAATCAAAGGGCATAAGTTCTAATTTTGTGCCTTTTGATTGCCGAAGAAGGATAAATCCCGATCGACAAAACATTATAAGGAGGTCATAAAAAATGACAAACGCAAAAACAACCAAAAAAGCGTTGCTCACGTCTGCCGTTGCACTTCTGCTCTGCTTTGGAATGCTTATGGGAACCACTTTTGCTTGGTTCACAGACTCCGCTGCTTCGGGCAGCAACGTAATTACCGCAGGTAATCTTGACATCGTGGTCGAGTACACGCTTGACGGCACCACTTGGAACGACCTTGACGGCGCAACAGACCTTTTCAAAAAAGGTCTTTGGGAGCCCGGTCACACCGAGGTGGTTGCCATTAAGGTAACTAACAACGGCACTCTCGCGCTCAAGTACATGGCAAACATGAACATCTTAAAGGAGTTCGTGGGTAAAACGGCAACAGGTGCCGACATAAAGCTCTCCGAGATACTCACCGTTGACAGTCTCGTTACAAAGGATGCAGGTGTTGTTTCCTCTGCCTTTGCCGATGATTCGGCAATCGCAGGCACAACAAGATCGTCTTTCAAGAATGCGAACATTCTTGCCGATTCCGAGACCCTGCTCGAAAAGGACGAATTCGACTACATAATCGTCAAGGTCGACATGGCTGAGACAGTCGGAAACGAAGCCAACCACAACGGTACCGATATTCCCGCGATAGAATTCGGTCTCAATTTCCTGGCTACCCAGTATACCTACGAAAAGGACAGCTTCGGAGATCAGTATGACGTGGATTCCAAGTATCCGATCATAGGATCTGTCAACGTCCCCGCCGAAACCGTAACCCCTACTCTGATCACCGCAGGTGACGTCAGTGTTTATATTCCCGCTATGGCAAACGAAGGCGAATATAAGCTGGAGGTTGCAAACGAATCCGTTACGACGGGATCAAACGGAACCACTGTATCTTATGATATTTCCCTTTTCAGAGACGGTGCAAAGGTGAGCGGAGTAATTTTCCCCGTTCACATCGAGATCGGACAGTTTCTCAATATCCTTGAGCTTTCGCACAACGGAAATGCAATAGCGGATTACACTTACGATGCTACGACGGGAATCATCTCGTTCGAGACCGACTCCTTCGGCCCCTTTTCTGTAACTTACGTTTCCGCACTCGGAGATGATGCAGAGGTTGAGAACGGCAAGATCGTAGGCGGTACTTTTGATAGCAACCCTGCGGCTCTTGATCCCTCTCTGGCAGAGGAAGGCTCTGAATACATCGCTATCGACTACATGGAAAACGGAAATGTCAAGTTTGTGGTTGCAAAGCGTTCCACCACCGTGGTTCTTGCTCCTGCCGCAACGGACACTATCAACAAAAACTACACGGTTCAGGCAGCAAACGGATTACTTTACAAGAAGATCAGCGATCTTCAGAACAACGAGTACTCTACCGTTTACTTGCTTCCCGGTACGTACAACGAGGGAACAACTATCAACGTATATTCCAGCATGGATATTATAGGCCTGGGTGACAAGGACAGCGTTAAGGTTGTAAAGACCTCGTCCTCAAGCTCCAACCGACACCTGTTCAACTGCAACGGCACCAAGGCAGAATACATTCAGGTAACGCTTCGCAATCTCTACCTTGACGCAACCGTGCAAACAACCAACAACAAGGATAACGCGGCGGTTCAATGTATCCGCAAGACAAAGGTAAAGTGCTATGATCTTACCATTGTGAAATCAACAAGTGACTTGTCGGCGGTCGCCTTCTACGTAAACGGAAATAATGCCGTTGACGGAGTTAAATATCCCGCTTACTTATACGTTGAAAACTGCGATCTGAACACAACAAGAACGTTTGGTATTGTTACAACTGCCGGAACTTACAAATTCTACCACAGCGATCTGACCTACAACGGCGGCACAGCTTACACAAACAACAGCGGTTCGATCAAGAACCAGGCAATGGCTCCCGACGTTTGGGAATGGTAATCTGATTCACAAAAAAATTGGTGGAAGCACCGGCTATCTCAGTGGCCAACAGTGTTTTTCATATATTCTTCCCCTCCAACTCCCCTTTGGGGGAGTTGGGCAGTAAAACAACTTTACCATAGCCGTCCTATCCCTCTCACGGGGGATAGGCGGCGATCAAAGGGCACAAACATTGATTTTATGCCTTTTGATTGCCGAATTTTTGCAGAAAGGATGCCGAAGATTGAAAAAATTCATTATAAATAAAAAGAGCCTTGACCATACGGAAGTCTCAGCACCTCAAAAGCTATCGGGGCGTGTTTTCTACGCCAAGATCACTTTTTCTCTTCTGACGATCTTCGCGTGTCTGGTCATGATAATTTCCTCTGCATTTGCCTTTTTCTACACAAACGTAGGGACAAATGACGCCACGCTTGAAAGTGCATACTATTCCGTTGAGATTTCGGGGACCTCAAACAGAAAATATACGACCCCGCTTGCATACGGAGACAAACACGTCTTCGAGATCAAGGCAACAGGTAACGCGACTACGGGCTACTGCAAGATCCGGATCGGAGAAAATACCTATTATACCGAGCAGATAAACCGAGGCGAGACCCTTTTTCTCACCGTTGTCGCAGCGAAAGGAACGGTTGTTGAGTTCGAGCCTCATTGGGGTACTCACGCAGACGGCAGGGCAGTTTCCGACACGATAACTCATTCCGTGACCCTGTCTGCCCCCTACACCGTTGAGGTTACTGCCAAGCTCTCCGATATTGCACTGTACTACGGGGTGTCCGAAAAGGACATTCTGACGTACAACGGGCTGACAAAAATAAGTGTCGGTGACAACCTTAAAATTCCCGGTGCGGTACCCGGAACAAAGCCCTACGCCGTCCCCTACGCCGAGTACAGAGTCGAACCTACGGCTGAGCTGAGCGACATTGCGCTTTACTACGGCGTTGCCGAGAGTGATATTTTGACGTATAACGGCATAGACCGGATTTCTGTCAATACGGTCCTGAAGATCCCGGGCGTAGACAAAAATAAGATCCCTTACGCTGTTGAGTTTGCGACACTCAAAGTCGTGGACGGAGCGACTCTTAAAGGCATTGCAGCACACTACGGTGTTTCGATTTCGGATATTCTGATATATAACAACATATCTGCCCTCACGGTAGACACCACTATCAGGATCCCCGGTGTTCCCGCGGACACCAAGGCTTACGTTGCACCCGATCCAGACCCTCTGAACAATTCTTATTACCAAATAACAACGAAAAACAAGCTTAAGTCCGAAAATGCCGATCTGCTCGTTTACTATGCAAGAAAGTATGACAAGAGCAAAGACCTCTTGGCGTTCAATCTGGAATGTGACAAGGAAGGACAGTATTTCTTTGAAGTCAAGAACAAAGTGAAGACCATTTCTCTGTGTTTTGCGAAAACAAAGAATATTGAGCAGGGTTATTTGAAGATCATTATCGGCGAAAGTGAATATTATTCCGTTCCCATTACAAAGGATTCCTATGTAAGATTGGATATCACGGCTAACATTGACTCAACTATCCGCATTGAGGCTTATGAGGGTGCTATCGACCCCGAGCTTGGAATTAAGACCTTCTACGGAGACGATCTAAAAAATGACGTTGAGGAAAAATATTTCAAGCTGGATCATGTCTCACTGTCTTCAAAGAAATAGTCTAACCACCGGCTAAGCCGGTGGCTTGCTCAGCCCTATAAGGGCATATTACTGGCTTGGCTGAAAGCCCACCGAAAATCTGCCAACCGCAAGCGGTCTCAAGCTACCGCTAAAGCGATTGGCTTATTGGTTAACGAAAAAAAGAACTTGCATGTTAAAACTCATGCAAGTTTTTTTTCACGGAATACTGTTTTTTATCAAAATCACAGCATTCGCAATTATGACAATTCCGCAGTTTTTCTGCACCGGAAATGTGTCATGCCGTATTCTCTCTTAAATACAACGGAACAGTGCGGCACGTCTCCAAATCCACACATTTCTGTCACTTGAGTAATGGGGACATCTAACAAACAAAAACAGCTCCGACGGATTAAATCCGTCGGGGCTGTTTTTTTATAAAGCGTTAACCCAAAGCCACGTCTCGGTTTGCCGGATGTCTGTTTCCTGCCGCTACGACCCGGCCATAACGGCGGAAAAGATCAGCCTATGCTTTAAATTATAAAAAATCCCACTCCCCTGCCAATCTTCTTGCCGCTGCACAAACGCTCTGCATATGCACGTCGGAGAGAATTGTTGCGGGGCAAAAGATCGTAAGGGAGAACATACGCATCAGCAAAAATTCTCCAAAGATCATTTGATTTCTCCGGTTCCATAACCTCAAAAACCTTGAAATCGTGCATAAAGTCAACAATGTTTGACGTCGGTATCATTTCCTCATGGCCGGGATAAAGCAGCCACGAAGAGCACATAAAGAGTGATACCTGATCGCCAAAATAAGAAGCAAAAAATTCTTTTGCCCGCTTATAAGAATCTTCGCGCAGCTCCTTTGTGAGCGGCCCGGATGAAGGAATATGTATCGAAAGTGCTTTCATATCGGGAGTGAGATGAACGGCTCCGTCATCATACTCCTTACCAAACGGTTTCATCTGATATTGGAGCCTTCCGATGCCGAAAATATTCATCGAGAAAATTTCTTTCCACCAATGACCGACAAAGCTACCCCAGATATGATAAACGTTGTAACACTCAAAAAGTTTACATTTGAAATCGTTTACGATATCGATCCAAAACTGCTCATCAATACCTTTTTTCACATATTTTTCTTTTAGGAATTTAGAAAGCAATACTCCCATAACAAGATGTGCTGTCTGCCAGGGTATACCGATCCTAATTGCTTCCTCCGTTGTGTCTGTAAGCATTTTCTGATGATCATACGCTCCATCGGAAGCGTAAAGATCAAGA
Source organism: Eubacteriales bacterium (assembly GCA_045596925.1). Classification (GTDB taxonomy): domain Bacteria; phylum Bacillota; class Clostridia; order Oscillospirales; family CAG-272; genus SIG710. The sequence continues at coordinate 11,193 of JAZODH010000009.1, read as the reverse complement.
TGCTTTTTAATAACCTTTGCAGCCTTCTCGTCTGACGCCATAGCATCAAAGCAGGAAACGAGCGCTTCCTTTGCCTGAGAAGGATAATCGAATCTATCTAAAAAAACATTCAAAAAATCACGCATATCATAAATCCCGTTCTTTTTAAAACCTCTCGCAACAATTCATCTGAAATCAACGTAAGACAAGGTGGAATCACTATTCATAAAACAATACTCCTGTCTCCGAGTTTTAAAAACAAATATTCACCGTATGTAATTTCCTGTTTTGTTATTTGTTGATTTTCACTTGTGCCAGAACGGCAAAATCACCGTCACAGGGTGCGTCGGTGGCAAAGCATACGCTTGGGGTATCGCCGCCGCCAATTCCGATCTGAAGCTCGTATTCGCCCTCGCTCAAATCACTTGGAATGGGAATTTCAAATACCTCTCTATGCTCTCCGGGGAGCCAGCCTTGAATGTCAGCATCGGTTTTGAAATTGAACTCCTCGGAACCGTTCTTGAGTCTGACGTACAGGGGTAGATTCGTGTAGATAGGGGCTACCCCTACGTTCTCGATCTTCAGCGAAAGGCTCAGCTTTTCGCCTGCTTTTACGCTGTCCGATATCTCCGCCTCACAAATGGTAAAATGGTAGCCCATTTTTGCCACAAATGCGTCAATTTTATCCTTCCACTCAAAGGGGATCGGGATAGATTTGGCATTGAACGTGCTGACGTGCCAGTCGAGCATCCGTTGCAAATACCAATCCTCGTCCCAGCCCTTGCGCTGCCACTCACCAAGCCACCAATAAGACTCGAATGAAATATGTCCGCGCTTCCACGCGTCGCCCATAGCCTCGGCGTGGGGCTTCAGGTTCTCATATGCATCTCGTTGACCGATGCAGTCGGCTCTCCAGCCAAGGGGTGCACTCTTCCAGAAATGCTCCATAAGCCACGAGGGTCTCGCCTGACCGATAAGCAGGGTGTTCTTGAAAGACGACGTGTAGATATCAGCAAAGGTCTTCACCTGATCCTGAGTAAACAGGTCAATATGGCTTCCCTCTCCCCAGGATCCGGGCAGTGAAATATCCATAAAGGCAAGGGTAGGATCAGAGTCAAAGCGATCACCGAAAGCCTTTACCGCGCGACCGAAATACACAAGGAAGTCGGGATCGGACGGACATTCCTTTACGCGCTTACCGATAGGTCTTGCGGGACACTCTATCTTTTCTTTGAGCCAATCGGGCACGTCGTCGGTCTCTCTTGTACTATGTTGCATCAATCGGAACATGACCGTTTGATCGTTTTCTCTCGCCCTTTGCAAGATATCCTCGATGAATGCGTAATTGAATTCGCCCTCTCTCGGCTCAAATTCTTTCCACAAAATGCGGATATAAACCACAGAGCAATCGGGATAGTATCCCTGCTCTCTTCCCTTTTCTTCTACGTAATCGGGCACGGGATAGCACTCCACGTGCTCCGTTTCCGTCATATTGTTTTCGGGACGGACTATAAGGTCGGAATAGAGCGCATCACTTCTGAAATGCTGAAAGCTGGTAAAGCCTACGTAAGGATTTTGCTTTTTTTCTCGCGCGTAACCGTATTTCACTATTTTCATAATAAAAAATCCGTCCTTTAACTTTCTTTTTTGATTCGACAGGGATTTTCCCCTTTCAATAATTTTTTGTATTATACCATCTTGAGTTATCCCTTGTCAATAAACCTTGGGTTGAAACAGAAAAAAACAGTAGGTATTTTTGTTGTAAAACAAAACGAGCCACCGCCGGGTGGCCCGTTAAATTTACATTTATTTATCTATTACATGGAAAAAATCACAATAAAATACAAGCCAACGCATTATTTTCGCGCGGGTTTCTTTTGCGTCAATGCAAAGCACAGGCAGGACACCGAGGCAGCACCCGATCCCAGCAATATTTCAGTCCCTGCGGCAAGGCTTGCGCCGCTTGTGGCTATATCGTCAATGAGGATCACGTTCTTCCCTTTTGCATTTTCAATATCCTTCGATGCCGAAAGCATTTGACACACGTTCTTTATTCGTCCCTTGGTGTCGAGCGATTTTTGCTCTTTTCCGTTACCGTTGTTTTTGATGAATTTAAAAAAATCAAGTCCGCAAAGCTCAGCGGTGCGGCGTGCAAGAAGTTCGCTGTGATCGTGACCGAAGTTGATTATGGCACGTTTTCTACGTGGAATATAAGAAACGCAGAAATCGCAGTCGGAATTGGCATCGAGGTATTCCCGAAGGCGCGCGGCAAGCTGGTCTGCGGCAAAGCGTTCACAGCTTCCGTTCGCTTTCTTTTTGAGCGTGAAAACTATTCTTGTTACGGGACTGAGCAGAGAGCCGTTGTAAGAACACACGTGCATCAGCGCAGAGCATTCGCTTTCGTACAGGACCGGTGGCATACATTCACATTCAAAATGCTGTTTGCCGCACAAGGAGCATCTTTTATACTTTTCAGCTTCAAATTTCATACGACAGTCACGGCACAGCACGTCTTCGCCATTGTTCTTATTGGCATGAACGGGCAAAACGCTGCGGCAACATACGCATTTTGGCGGAAACAGAAGCTCGGATATTTTTATCATTACCATCAAATCTCCTTTCCGCACTTTCGGTTGTATTTTATCACGAAAAATGTCAAGTGTCAAGAATTTGAAACTTACCGCCGATAATAAAAAAATAACGTCCCAATAAGCAAAGCACATTGACTTTACCCGTTGAATATGTTATACTTTAAAGGAAAGGAGCTTTCTCATGAGACTTGTTTTACTTACAGCTCTCGGTGTCGGTTCATCGACCGTTATCGGAGCGATCATCGGATTTATTTTTAAGAAAATTTCGCACAAATTTTCGGATATCGTTTTATCATTCGCGGCGGGAGTGATGCTTTCGGCGGCAGTTCTCGGTCTTATACTTCCTTCTCTCGATTACGGAGGAAAATATGGAATAATCACGACCGTGGCGGGAATTTTCGTGGGCGCTTTGTGTCTTAACCTTATTGACAAATTAGTACCTCACCTCCACAAATTGGTAGGCTCGGACACGGAAAGCCACAACAACGCAAATCTAAGCCGTGTCCTTCTTTTCGTTACCGCCATCGCCATACACAATCTACCCGAGGGAATCGCGGCGGGCGTGGGCTTCGGCTCGGGGGACAACACGCAAGCACTTCTTATCGCAGGCGGTATTGCCCTGCAGAACGTTCCCGAGGGAATGGTCATAATCGCGCCCATGCTGGCGGCGGGCGTTACGCCGAGAAAAACGTTTATCTGCGCTATGCTGACGGGACTTATTGAGGTGGTGGGAACTCTTATCGGATATTTCGCAGTCAGCGTATCGGCGGCGATACTTCCCTTTGCTCTTGCCTTTGCGGGAGGAACCATGCTCTACGTCATCAGCGACGAGATGATACCGGAGACTCACGCTCACGGAAGCGAGCGCGGTGCCACCTATGCTCTGCTGGTCGGTTTTTGCGTCATGCTTATAAGCGACGTTTTGCTTGGGTAAAAATACACAAAAAAAAAACACACCCTTTCCGAGACGGAAAGGGTGTGTTTTTTCTTATTCCTCTGCGCTGAACTGATCCTTGCCTACGCCGCAAAGAGGACACTCGAAATCCTCAGGAAGATCCTCCCACTTTGTGCCGGCAGCGATTCCGTTATCGGGATCGCCTACTGCCTCGTCGTAAACATAACCGCATACATCGCATATGTATTTTTTCATTTCTATTTTCTCCTTTGTTTTTTTATTTTACGCTCTCATTATACACCGAAATTATGAACATTTCTGTGACCCGGTCACAAAATCTCAAAAAATGTTTTCGTCATTTTGCACAATTTTTGGCTTGATAAATACTTAACAATTATTGACATTAGAGTTAATTTGTGATAGTATATAGTAGTTTATCAGGGGCATTTTTGCCCTTTCCACAAAAAGGAGAATTGAAATGAACATTATCGTATGTATCAAGCAGGTTCCCGGAAGCAACAAGGTCAAGGTAAATCCCGAGACCGGCGTGCTTATCCGCGACGGCGCTGACACAAAAATGAATCCTTACGATCTTTACGCCATTGAGACCGCCGTTCAGTTAAAGGAACAGTGCGGCGGCACCGTAAAGGTCATCACAATGGGTCCCTTCCAGGCGGAGGAGGTCATTCGTGAGGCCTTTGCTATGGGTGCGGACGAGGGTTATCTGCTGACAGACAGAAAATTTGCGGGTGCGGACGTGCTTGCGACCTCTTACGCTCTTGCTCAGGGCGTTAAGATGATGGGCGGATATGACCTCATCATCACGGGCAAGCAGACCACCGACGGTGATACCGCGCAGGTTGGTCCCGAAATGGCAGAAAGACTCGATCTGCCGTCTATAGCAAATGTAACAAAAATAATCGAGATCACGGACAAGGATATTACCGTCGAAATGGAGACACCTACCGCTATCGAGCGTTCAAAGGTTTCTTTCCCCTGTCTTTTGTCCGTTGAAAAGGATATTCTCCAGCCCAGACTTCCCTCCTACGTTCGCATGAAGGCAACAAAGGACGTGGAGATCAAGAGAATCACTTTCAACGATCTCGAGGACAAGAACGAAAAGCATTACGGGCTGGGCGGCTCGCCCACACAGGTTCAGAAGATCTTCCCGCCCGACGAGGCAAAGGACAGAGAGCTGTGGACCGGCACGGACGAGGAGCTTGCCGATAAAATGCTCGCAAAGCTCAAAGAGCGCAAGTTTATATAAAGGAGGGGACAAATTATGGCACAGCTTATTATTGATCAGAGCAAGATCACAAACAAAGAAGAATTTATCAAGCTTTGTCCCTTCGGCGCGCTAACTATTGAAGGCGGAAACGTAACCGTCGGCGCAGGCTGCAAAATGTGCAAGCTTTGCGTAAAGAAGGGTCCTGCAGGTGCGGCAACCGTTCAGGAGGACGAGGTAAAGAAGATCGACAAGTCACAGTGGCGTGACATCACGGTTTACGTTGACCACGACGAGGGCAAGATCCACCCCGTGACCTACGAGCTTATCGGAAAGGCACTTGAGCTTGCAGGCAAGATAGGTCAGAAGGTAAACTGCCTTTTCATGGGCAGTGATATAACAAAGGAAGCCTCCGAGCTTCTCCACTACGGCGTTGACAAGGTATATATATATGATATGCCTCAGCTCAAGCACTACATAACAGAGTCCTACACGGCAGTTTTCGAGGATCACATCAACATGACGAAGCCCTGTGCTATTCTTGTGGGTGCGACCTCCGTCGGACGTCAGCTTGCCCCCAGAGTTGCGGCGCGCTTCAACACCGGTCTGACTGCGGACTGCACTGTGCTTGACATGGACGAAAACACAGATCTGGCGCAGATCCGTCCGGCATTTGGCGGCAATATCATGGCGCACATCGAGACGCCCAACCACCGTCCTCAGATGGCGACCGTTCGTTACAAGGTAATGGAAGCACCCAAGAGACGTGACGAAGAATGCGGTGAGCTTGTCTCCTGCTCTATCGCTCCCGAAAAGCTCGTTTCCAGAGTCGAGGTGCTCTCCGTTGTTCCCAAGCCCACGCAGAAGTCTATTGAAAACGCCGACTGCATCGTCGTTGCGGGCAGAGGTGTCAAGACCAAGGAAGACCTTGAGCTTATAAAGAAGCTGGCTGACGCACTGGGCGCTGAGCTGGCGGCCACAAGACCTCTTATCGAGGCAGGCTGGGTCGAGGCTCGCCGTCAGATCGGTCTGAGCGGTAGAACCGTTCGTCCTTCCCTCATCGTTACCTGCGGTGTTTCAGGCGCGGTACAGTTTTCTGCGGGAATGAAAAATTCCGATTGCATTTTTGCTATCAACAAGGACGAAAGCGCACCTATTTTCAGCATCGCAAACTACGGTCTGGTAGGCGACCTTTACAAAATTATTCCCAAGCTGATCGCTGACATTGAGGAGGGTAAGAAAAATGTTTGATGTAACTGTATTTGACGCGCTTCTCGCTCTTGTCGGAGACGGCGAAAGAGTTTTACGCGGAAGCGAAGCAAAAGAAGAATATTCCCACGACGAGCTGGGCGGCACAAAGAGCGAGCCGGATTACGTCGTTATAGCAAAGAGCGCCGAGGAGATCTCCAAGATCATGACCTACGCTTACGAGCGTGAAGTCCCCGTGACCGTAAGAGGCAGCGGAACAGGCCTTGTGGGCGCGTGCGTTCCCGTTTGCGGCGGTATCCTTATTGACATGAGTGCCATGAACAAGATCCTGGAGCTTGACGAGGAAAACCTGACAGTTACCGTTGAGCCGGGCGTTCTGCTTATGGACCTTGCAAAGTTCGCAGAAGAAAACGACCTTATGTATCCCCCCGATCCCGGTGAAAAGACCGCAACAATCGGCGGCAACATCAGCACAAACGCAGGTGGAATGAGAGCCGTTAAATACGGCGTCACCCGCGACTATGTCCGCGCCCTTGAAGTGGTTCTTCCCAGCGGTAAGATCGTCAACTTCGGCGGCAAGATCGTAAAGAACAGCTCGGGCTATGCGCTCAAAGACCTTATGGTAGGCTCCGAGGGTACTCTCGGCATCATCACCAAGGCAGTCCTCAAACTTATTCCTCTGCCCAAAAAGACGATAAGCCTTCTTATCCCCTTCCCCTCTCTTGAGGGTGCCATCGGCACAGTACCCAAGATCATCAAGGCAAAGTGCGTACCCACTGCTATCGAGTTCATGCAGAGAGAGGTTATCTACGACGCTGAAAGCTATCTTGGTACGAAGTTCCCCGACGCTTCGGGCGATGCTTATCTGCTCCTCAAGTTTGACGGAAACAGCAAGGAAGAAATTGAGAACAGCTACTCTGCCGCCGCTGAAATTTGCCTTGCAGAGGGTGCTATCGATATCTTCATTTCCGACACCGAGGAAAGAGACGAGACCATCTGGAAGGCAAGAGGTGCGTTCCTGGAAGCCATCAAGAACTCCACATCCGACATGGACGAGGTCGACGTTGTCGTTCCCCGCAACCGTGTAAACGAAATGGTTGAGTTCTCCCACGAGCTTTCCGCAAAGGTGGGTGCTCGAATCAAGAGCTTTGGTCACGCGGGCGACGGAAACCTGCACATCTACGTGCTCAAGGACGATCTGGGCGAGGGTGATTGGCAGGACAAGCTGACACAGGCAATGGACGAAATGTATGCCAAAGCAAGAGAGCTTCAGGGAGAAGTTTCGGGCGAGCACGGAATCGGTTTTGCAAAGAAGGAGTTCCTGCACCGCTCACTTGACCCCGAGTCTATCGAGCTTATGAGAGGAATCAAAGCAGTATTTGACCCCAAGAATCTGCTTAACCCCAACAAGATATTCTGAAAACAAAAAGCCGACGGATTATCCGTCGGCTTTTTTAATTACAGATTTTCAAGTCTCGTCTTATTATTCCACCTGTAAAGAACAAAAGTAAGAATTACAAGCAAAACAACGACAGACGGAATAACGTAGGGCTTCAGGGTTTCCGGCGAATAGTGATATCCGAATCCGAACGCAACGGACAGGATCATTCCCGCAAAACCGCCCAAAGCCGAGCTTGCGCTTTGCTTTACGATGGTCGCCTCGTTAGTCCAATCAAGTTTGCAGAATTTTATGTTGGCGGATATGCCGAACACCACCGAGAAAATTATCATTGAGGCAGGTACGAGCACAAGCCACAAAGCTTCGATGAGCGTTGGTGCAAGGGCTATACACAAAAGAACCTCGGACACCGTAAAAAACGGCAGTATCAAAAGTAAATTAAAAGCAATTTTGCTATCAAACAGAGACTTGGCCGACACCGGCAAAGATTTGATGAGCCAGAAATTTTTTCCCTCCATGGAGATCGAAACGCTTGTGACCGTCATTGTGGTAAAGATTGCCCCAACAAAAAGAGGAATCAAGGGTTTAAAATCAGCGAATACTTGCAGGATCATAAAAAGCTTTTCCTTACCCATAACAAGCAGAGCCACGCTCATAATTACACCCATTATAGGGCCGATTATGGTATTCGTAACATAAACCGGCGAAGAAAAATATCGCTTTGCCTCGCGACGAAGAAGAGTTGAGAACATTCCTCCCGAGCGGAGTGCAGTCATCTTGAAATCATGCTTTGCAGCGCCTTGGGAGATTCGTCTCTGAACCTTTTCAAAAACGGACGAAACAACGCATATCATAGCGGTCAAAATCACAATCGAGATCGACACAAACAGCGCAAGATACCACAGCTTGCCATGAGCCGATAACGCGATCCACACGGCAGGCGGGTAGGCCTTTGCGATCACACCGTTGAGCGTGTCAACAAAGTTCATCATCATTTCCGGGGTCAGATTTTCAAGGGAGCTGAACGCTCTGAAATAAACACCCATGACTACAAAGACAAAGAGCACGCTCAAAACGGTCTGAACCACCGCCTTGTTTCTCATTTTACCCGTTGCGGCCGAGATAAGCGTACCGATGACCGTTGCGATCGCAAGAGGGATCACGGGAATAAAGAATGCAGAGATCAAAACCGAAAGATAGAACGATACGGGCGGATCCGTAAGATACGCGCATACAGCCGCGCCCGGAAGAATTACTACAAATGTCAGCGCAAGGTCCTCTATATACATTCCGATAAAACGGCTGATAACAACAGAGGATCTCCTGACGGGCAAAGACAGCAATATGTTACAGCCCCGAACGCCGAAAATGGCGTGTCCGGCCTTGAAAATTCCGAAAAAAAGTATCAAAACGCTTGAGATTACCGCCAGGTACGAGGGAACGATCCCCTCAAGACCTCCACGGCATAAGCCATATACCATCCAGCCGATGTAGAATACCACCATTGCGGCAATATACAGCCATGCAAAGGAAAGAAGCAGGTATCTGCGCCTGATCTTTTTGTCCTTTGTGTGTACAAAAACGTTTATCCCGTAGTAGGAACGCAGTTCAAGGGCGGCGAGTTTTTTGATCTCATTCATCGCCTACTGCCACCTCCATAAAGATATCCTCAAGGCTCTTTTTGTCAGCCACAACGTCCGTCATATTGCCTTGTGCAACGATGCGTCCGTCCTTGATGATAGCTACTTTGTTACAGAGCTTTTCAGCTGTGTCGAGAACGTGAGTGGAAAAGAACACCGCGCCGCCCTGACGGCAGAATTCACGCATTTCTTCCTTTAAGATGACCGACGCCTTGGGGTCAAGTCCCACAAAAGGCTCGTCGAGGACAAGGAGCTTGGGCGAGTGAATGAGCGCAGAAATTATCGCCAGCTTCTGTCTCATACCGTGAGAATAGGTGGACACAAGGTCTCCAAGAGACGGCAAAATCTCGTATTCGGTCGCGTATTTTTCGATCTTTTCCTTTCTCTTGTCTGCGGGGATCTCGAAAATGTCCGCGATAAAATTAAGGTACTGGATACCCGTCAGATATTCGTAAATATCGGGGTTGTCGGGGATATACGCCATCTTTTCCTTACAAGCGATAGAATCCTCCTTCATGCTCGTGCCGTCGATGGAAATTTCTCCGCTGTCAAAACCGTGAACGCCCGTCACAGCTTTAAGCGCCGTGGTCTTACCCGCACCGTTGGGGCCGATAAACGCGTAAATATCGCCCTTTTCTATGTGCAGTGTCAGGTCGGTCACTCCCTTATTGGAGCCGGGATAGTGCTTTGTCAAATTGTTGATCTTGAGCATTTCTTAACTCCTTATCATCTTGTTTTCAGTATTTCAAGTATATCCGCCCCACTCTCAAAAACGGCGGTAGGCTTATCCTCGGATTTTTCCAGGATCTCGTAGGTAGTCTCTCCGCTCATAACGAGATACCCCGCCGCTCCTGCATTGAGGGCGCTTTTTATATCGGTATATATTCGGTCGCCGACCAAAGCAGTATGAGCCGCATCAACGCCTTCTTTATCCATTGCCAGCTGAGGCATGAGAGGCGAGGGCTTGCCGATGACTATCGGGCGACGTCCCGTAGAATTAAATATCATTTCGCAGACCGAGCCGCAATCGGGAACGCTTCCAAACTCGGTTGGGCAAACCATGTCGGGGTTGGTTGCGATATAATCAAGCTCGGGACGAGTGGTCAGCAGGTAGCTGACGTCGTGCAGTTTTTTGAAATTCAGTTCGGTATCAAAGCCCATGAGGACAGCTGTAATATCGTCTGTGATATCCTCGCGGATCTCAAATCCGTTCCGTTTCAGCTCGTCTTTGAGTGACTGCGTTCCGCAAACGTAAATCACCGCCTCGGGCAGATTTTTCTTTAAATAGTAAGCCGTCGCGCCCGACGAGGTCATAAAATCATCTTCTGTTGCATCAATACCGAGTTTTTTCAGCTTTTTGACGTAATCAAGTACGCTTTTTGATGAATTATTGGTTAGAAAAAGGTACCTTTTTCCCTGTCCGCGAATTTCTGCAAGAAGCTCTTTTGAAAAATCGAAAAGCCGATCGCCCAGGTACAGCGTTCCGTCCATATCAAACAGGAAAAGCTCGGTTTCCTTTATTTGTTTTTTTATTATTGAAAGATCCATTTTTCCCCTTTTACAGCACTCCCTGCCCGTTTATTACGAGCTTAAATGAAAGTCCCAGCTTTTCCGCCGCGCGGCGGCACATTAGCATTCGTCCCATAAATATTTCAAAATAATCCATAACCGGGCTGATAGCTGTATCAACCGTCAGATTCAAGGTAATGTCCTTTTTATCCTCGCCTATTTTGATAGACGATTCGACAACAGAATAGTTTACACGGTCGTGAATATCGAACTTGGAAAAATCGTTATTTCTCACTCGGGAACGGCGAACGTCGGTCTTGTCCGCGATTATAAGCGCGGCTGAAACGGCGTTTACGGGCACGCCCGTGCCCTCATCGTGGTTTCCGATGGCAGTGACGATGGTTGAAATGTCATCAGCCGTCATATCCATATGGTCAAGAAGTCGAAACGCCATGATGGCACCGCTTTGGGAATGGTCAACGCGGTTTATGAGGTTTCCTATGTCGTGCAGATAGCCTGCGATCTTTGCAACCTCAACGTCATGCTCGCTGTATCCCATAGTTCTCAGGATATACGCGGCGTTCTCCGACACCTTCATAACGTGGGCAAAGCTATGCTCGGTAAAGCCAAGTGCCTGCAGGGATTCGTCCGCTTTTTTGATGTAGGTTTTAATGCTTTCGTCAGCCAGAATTTCTTTGTAAGTTACCATTTTAAAAATATTTTTCCTTTGGTTTTTTCAATTTCCT
>JAZODH010000008.1:0-30283 GCA_045596925.1 Eubacteriales bacterium | reverse complement strand
GGTTGAAAAGCTGGCGTTCAGATTTGCCGACGAGGAGATCACCGAGGCGGATATGCTCCGCGAGCACCTGAGCTTCCTTGAAAAAGCACAGGAGCTTGAGACAAAGGTTCGTGCCACCTTCGGCATAAACTCCAGAGCCTTGACGGGCAAGGAAAAAAAGCTGGTGCAGAAGTGGCTTGGCGAGTACAAATTCACCTTTGATATTATAGAGAAAGCATACGAGCTGACCATCGAGAGCACTCAGAAGCCGTCCCTCCCTTATGCGGGCGCGATTCTTGACCGCTGGCATCGGGAGGGCGTGGACTCTATTGGAAAGATCGAAGAGGATATTGCACAGCGCGGCCGCGACAGAGTGGCGTCGGGCGGCAGCTTCAACGAGGACGAATTTTTGCGCGCGGCAATGAAGCGCGGTTACGGAGACGGTGAAAGCTGACCGATCCTGAAACCTAATTGATGAAAGGAAAGCCCATGTGGGCGCGAAATTTCACGAATGGCATTTAACAGAGAAAATTTCAAGAAAATAAGGGAAATATATGACGGGAAATGGAAGAAAGCAGAGCTTGAAGCCGATGCCCGTCGTGCGGAGCTTCAGGCAAAGATCCCCGAGCTTGCAAAGTTCGACCGAGCTATCGCGGACGTTGGTATCCGCGGGGTCTACGCCACCATCGGCGGCGGAGACAACGCACCTCAGAAGATAAAAATGCTCGAAGAGGAAAGCCTTTCGCTCCAGGAAGCGAGAGCCGCGCTCTTGCAGGAGTACGGTTATCCCGCAGATTATGCTTCCGTGCGCCACGAGTGTTCTGCCTGTTCCGATACGGGCTACGTGGACGGAAAAATGTGCAGCTGTATGAGAATGGCGCTGATAATGGAGGGTTATCGCTCGTCGGGAATTGCGCACCTATTGCGGACCCAGACCTTTGAGACCTTTTCTCTCGATTACTACAAATCGAACCGCAGCGCCTACGACCGTATGAAGCAGAACCTGGAGATGGCAAAGAAGTTTGCCTTTGATTTTGAAGGCGAAAATTCGGGAAATCTGTTGCTTCTGGGCGGCACGGGACTGGGCAAGACCCATCTGTCAACTGCCATAGCCAAGGTGGTCATTGACCGCGGCTTTGACGTGCTTTACGTTTCGGTCATGGACATGGTGTCGGATTTTGAGCAGGAAAGATTCGGCAGCGGTTACAGCAACACACAGGCAGATGTTTCAAAGTATTTTGAGTGTGAGCTTCTGATATTGGACGACCTGGGTACCGAGGTGGCAAATCAGTTTACGGTCTCCACTCTTTACAATATCATCAACACCCGCCTGAGCAAGAATCTGTCCACGATCATCAGCACAAATCTCAACTCAAAGGACCTGCGCGACAGATATTGGGATAGAATCACAAGCCGTCTTTTCGGCGAGTATACCCCTCTCGTTTTCGAAGGCACGGACATAAGACTTCAGAAATTGAAAATATGAAAAACGGCGGTCATTTGACCGCCGTTTGATTTGTATTGGTAGGGGTCGGCGCCTCGACGACCTGTAGAAAGGAAAAACAATTTATGTTGTAGGGGCGACCATTGGTCGTCCGAAAAAGAACGGGGGGCCCAAACGGGCACCCCAAAGTTTTTTATGCCTTTGTAAAGTACAGAAGCTTCGATACGGGAGTTGCGAAGGTGTGTGTGCCTTCCCAGACCTGTCCGTCCTCTGTCTGCCACTTGCCCTCGGGGAGACGGATCTCGCGTTCTGTCTGACCCTTGACGATAACGGGGCAAACAAGCACGTCGTCGCCAAGCATGAACATATCGTGCACGTCAGCGTAGCCTGCGTGAGGATAGTTGTACTCCATTGCGCGCAGGATAGGCTCGCCGGAGGTCGTGGACTTGTGCACAAGGTCAATGATCTTATCTGCGAACTTGCAGTGGAGAGCCGCTGCGTCCTTGATATAACCGAGATGCTCCTCGTCAAGAGCTGCCCAGGGAGCCCAGGAGAACTGCATCATAGGGAAGAGAGCGGAGGTCTGTGCCATACGCACGAACAGCTCCTGGTCTACCTCCGTGCCGTTCCAGCGGTAGGTCCACTCGCCGCCGCCGATCATGTCGGGGCAGATGAAGGGGTGGCCGATAAGCCCCTGTGTCATGGCAAAAGGAAGGATCGAAGCCAGACCGTCGCCCTCCCAGGTGTGGTTGCGGTCACGGATCCTCTGAATTACGCAGCGTCCGCCGCCCTTGTAGGTGTCCTTGTACTCGTGGAACTTGTAGCGGGAGCCGAACTTGTTCCATTCGATATTCAGCTCGTGAGGAGTATGCTTTGTGTGGACGCCGTTGATTATATTGGCGGAATGGTACATTCCAACGGTGGCACCGTCGAACTTGAAGCCGTCAACGCCAAAGTCACGCATAAGAGCCTGAAGCTTGGAGTCGAGATACTCAACGTCGGCGGGATTGAAAAAGTCGTGAATTGCGGAATAGCCGTTCCACCACTCGACGAGAGCCACCTTGCCCTCGTCTGTGCGGAGGAAGTGGTTTTTATACTCGGGACCTGCGAAACAGGGGTTGCGGGAGGTGGAGCGCACGTAGTTGAGACCGTCGGGGGTGATCATGGGAGTTACCCAGAGCATGACCTTGAAGCCAAGCTCGTGGAGTTCATCTATCATAGCCTTGGGGTCGGGGAAGGTGAGCTTGTTAAATTCCCATGTGCCGTATCCTACGTGCCAGCCCTCGTCAATGATGAGGATACCGGGCTTGAATCCGTTTTCTACGATCTTGTGGGCGTAATCAAGCACTTTTTCCTGGGTGGGGAAGTATGTAAATTCCATCCAGGTGTTGTACTGTGCGGTAGCAAAGAACTCAGAGGGCAGATCCTTGCCTTCGAAGGGGAAGTGAGCCTTGGAAGCCGCAAGATATGCGTCCTTCAATGTCGAGCCTGCCTCAACGAGGATTATTTCCTCGCCTTCCATTTCGATAATGCCGTCGTGAATCTTCAGCGCGAAGGGATTCTCACTCCAGATGTAGCGACCCTCGCTTGATACCAGCAGAGGCATGGTCTGATTGGAGCAATGACGGCGGAAGTCGTAGCTTACGTTACTTTTTGCGGTGTAAGGCTGATCGGGACCGCCTGCGGCAGTGCCACCCCACCAATTTTCATTTTCGAGAATTTTAAATTGATAGTTCATTTTCGTCCTCCAAGTGGTTATTTTCCCGATAGACATTATATATTACTTATTTCGTTTTGTCAAGGATAAGCGTGACAAATCTTGATTTTTTTGGAACTATGGTGTAAAATAATAAAAAACGCGGAGGGAAAGAAAATGCCCGATAATTTTTCTGATATTTTGCCTTATATATATTTCGCGGTCGTGTCTCTTGCGTCGATCTGCGTGACCTTCTACGACAAATGGGCGTCGAAAAACAAGCCCGAGAGACGGATACGCGAGCGGACACTGTTTTTGTGGTCGATATTCGGCGGGTCATTTGCCATGTACCTGACCATGCAGGCAATACGTCATAAGACCAAGCACCTGTCCTTTATGCTGGGGATACCTGCTATTATGGTGGTGCAGATAGGTGCGCTGGTGATTGTTGGTTATTTTTTATAAAAATACAAGTATACATTGGCGTTGTCTGTTGACTTTCGATAAATTTTATGCCATAATAATAACACAGAGTAGAAAAGAAAGGGAGTGAGTGCGATGCAGACAGAAATCGAAAATTTCAGTAAGGACGTTTTGTTTTCAACATTGAAAGGAGTCAACTATGTTAAAGAAACACCGTATAATATCAATAATGATATGCATTTCAATGATCTTTTGTCTGATCGTATCAACGAGCGCATTAGGAGCAACCCAAGTATTTTCGGGAAAAATCGTTTCAACGGATAACATCGACCTGTCTGACGTTGAAATAGAAATTTATTCGTCGGCACCCAAATACGACGAGGAAGGAAATTTCCTTTACTATGTGGAAACCTACGAACGATCGGTATATGCCGATGCTGACGGAGATTTTGAATTTGTCAAGCCTTCGCTCTATTGCTCATACACTATAAACGTAGAGACCCTTCCCGCAAATTACGGCATATCCAAGCATACGCAATTTATCATTCCCACAAGAACGAATGACAGCGTTACCTTGTCAGCTATTGCAACCGCAGAAGCAGAATATAACGGCGGTAGCTTCTACGCCGTTTTTAGAGCTGCCGACGGAACGGAAATTTATACCGACTACGATATAATCGAGGACAGCGGAGATTCCGTTCTCAAAGCAACAGAAAATCTCAGTGCTTCTAAGGATATCAAGGATATAGACAGCTATACCCTTAGCGGAACTATCGTTACGAACGGCAGAAATTACAGATATGCCAAGAGCTTTGATATTTCGGATTATAGCGAGACAGAAAAAGCAGATCTGCTTTGTTCGCTCGGAAGAATCACCGATGAAGATAAACGCAATGTTTATTCGCAATATGGCGATGAGTTTTCCTTATACGAATATGATTTTAGTATAGGTGGAGAAGTCCGTTCTTCTCCAGGCTATAATGAGGTACATCCTGAAACAATTAGTAGCAATTATACAATTAAAATCAAATACATAGCAAATGCGTTCACAAATTATCAAACAAATTTGAATTTGTTCATACAAAATGTGAGAGATGTTTATACATACTTTTGTGTAACAAACGGATTTAATGCGCCAACAAGTTCGAGTGGAGAGTTAAGCATATACATCACCTCTCAAATAAGTGATAACGGTGGAACAACACCAGACCTCAACGGCAATGCGTTTATTATGATAAAGCAATCGATTGTTCAAAACGGAACAGCCGAACAAACATTGGCACACGAATTTATGCACGCGATAATGTATAAATATCAAATCAATAACGCTGGTGATTGGTTCAAAGAATCGTTTGCAACAATGGCATCCTTAATTTATTTAGATCTTCCAAACCAAACCCCTGACGTCACAATAAACGGATTTAACGGTTTTCGCGGCTATCTTGAAGATTTTGTCGAAACGCCCCATCTTTCCCTAACAGCGGTTTCGGATCCAGATTCGGAGTCGGATTCGCGTGAATATGGTGCCTTTGTTTTTCCGCTGTGTATTTATCAAAATCACGGTAAATGGCCCACAATAAAAAATATTTTTGAAAATTATGACGATTCCTCTTCCGAATTTGATTCAATATCCGGAACATACAATGGGCAAAGATTTGATTTCGATACTATTTTCGACGAAATGTCGATAGCAATCTTGTTCCCATCACATTCGGAACTTGGTTTTGAAATTGCTCAAGATCGTTATATTCAAGAGCGCTGGCTGGCAATTCAGTGCGAGCAACAAGATAGTATTCCGTCGTTCAAAACAAATATTAGTATTGATCCACTTTCCAATCACTATTTTAGCTATTCGTCTACTGAGGATATTGGTACTGTTTATATTACAGCCGAGTCAACCGGAAATTGCCTTTTCAATCTTTTTACCGGAATTAATTCGGCATCCGGTATAGATCACACAAAGTGGGATGAGGCTCGTATCGTTTATCAAATTGACAATTTCGGATTAAATACTTCAAACAACAAATTTATTTTAATGGTAACTAATTTCTCTACATCAAATACACGTTTTTTCACGATCTCGGTAACTCGATGATATGACAAAGGTAATGACTATGGAAAACAATCTCAAATTTTTGATATGCTTGGTGCTTTTGTTGGTTTTACTCCTATGTGTGACCTCGTGCGGAAGCAAGAATCCTCCGATTCAAGAAACAACGGATTCCGATATCGACTCGTCAGAAACAACAAGGGACGAGATTTCCGGTTTCTTGGGAAACATATGTGACGGTGATCCAATCGTAGAATATGTCCCAACAGAATTTTCCGCGTTTAATAAGGACGCTGTCATAATTGCTGAGTTCGGAGAACCTATTATCTCGAACGAATCGTCGGGTAAAGAATCGCTGCTCACATTAGCCGTCAAAAGCGTATACGGTGATCATGATTTTAACGTATTCCCTATCAAGATACACAAAAAATTTGATGCAACGGCTTACTCCGATGAAAGCTTTTTCCGCGCGGATGCTATGGTATACAAAGACGATGTGGTTATGAACATTGACCGCGATCAATCACTTCTGAATTTCGTGATGGACTATAACAACAAAGCAGAAATAATGTCCGAATATGACGATATAGTTTTGATCAAATCGAACTTCAGTAAAGATATCGTCGTCGGAGAAAAATATCTTTTTGTTATGTTCATGCAAGCCGTTGATTATCACTACGTCACCTATGATATTGAAGGCAATGAATACGAGCATGAAGGCTTATTTGGGTTGGCACCGCTGAGTGATAATAAAACAAAACGTCCCAATATAATTCCCGTAAAGGACAGTAAGGTCTGCTTACCCAACGACTTTTATGAAATGAACGATAAGTCCTTAGTCAGATGGATGGCTTATATGACCGAAGAAGCAAACGAAATGCTTACGCAGCTCGGTCTTACTGATAATCTTTTCCGCGACGGAATGACGATAGACGAGCTTGACGAATATTTTAATCTCGTCACGAACAAGGAGACCTTCGCTCCGCTTTTTGAGAACGTGGAGACAGGTGAATAGTAAAAAACAAGGCGGTGGGGCTTTGGCCTCACCGCCTTGTTTTTCAAGTTCTTATGTTATTTTCCCATCAGGGGAATAGATACGAATAAAGGCGCAAATCTGCGATTTGAAACTTGACTTTTTCGCCCAATTTTACTATAATGATAGAGAAAAGACAAGATAACAGAAACGAGGTATAAAAAATGTTTGATGCAGTAAAGGTTAAGGATCAATGCGTTGCGTGGATACGCAAATTTTTTGAGGAAAACGGCCCCACCTGCAATGCCGTTGTCGGTATTTCGGGCGGTAAGGACAGCTCGGTGGCGGCGGCTCTCTGCGTCGAAGCTCTCGGACGCGACCGCGTTATCGGTGTACTGATGCCAAACGGTGAGCAGGCGGATATAGATTGCGCCATTCAGCTGGTGGAGCACCTTCAAATAAAGCATTACGTGGTGAATATCCGTGACGCGGTGCAGGGACTTATCGCAAGTCTTCCTGCCGATATGGAGATTACCGATCAGACAAAAAATAATATTCCTCCAAGAGTGAGAATGACTACTCTTTACGCTATCGGTCAGAGCAACAACGGTCGTGTTGTAAACACCTGCAATCTGTCCGAGGACTGGGTGGGATATTCCACGCGCTACGGCGATGCGGCGGGGGATTTTTCGCCCTTGTCAAATTTGACGGTCGCCGAGATCAAGGAAATCGGACACCTGATTGGCTTGCCCTATAACCTTGTTGAAAAGGTGCCCATCGACGGACTTTGCGGAAAGACGGACGAGGATAATCTGGGCTTTACCTATGCTGTTCTCGACAAGTACATTCGCACGGGCGTCTGCGAGGACGAGGAAACCAAGGCTCTCATCGACCGCAAGCACAAGATGAACCTGTTCAAGCTCCAGCTTATGCCTGCGTTCAAGCCGGAAACCAAGCCCCTTTGAAAAGGGACCCCCAACCCCTTTTGAAAAAGGTGCTGGCCCCCAAAAATTAAAAATCACAAAAACGACGGCTGAACACCGTCGTTTTTTATGGATAAGAAGTCTTGTTATTGGAATATATTCTCCGCAATATCTCTTGCTAAAAGGGAATGAACCGAGCGGTTTTCTACCGCCTTGTCACCAGCGCGTCCGTGGAGGTGAACTCCCAGCTTTGAGGCGTCAAAGGGTGTGAGGCTCTGCGCCAAAAGCGCACCGATGATTCCTGCCAGAACGTCGCCCGAGCCGGCTTTTGCCATGCCGCAGTTTCCCGTTTGATTGAGGTAACATTCCTCTCCGTCCGAGACGGCAGTGACCGAGTCCTTCAGCACGCAGATCGCTCCAAGCTCACGGGCAAGAGCGGTGGCGTGCTCGGGCTTTTCAGCCTTCAGCTCGGGGATCGAAACACCCGTCAGACGGGACATTTCACCCAAGTGGGGCGTCAGTACCGCGTTCCTTGGAATTTTGTGCCGCAAAACGCTGCTTTTTGCAATTATATTCAGTCCGTCCGCGTCTATAACGAGCCTTTCGGGGGCGCACTTGAGGACGGTTTTGAGTATTTTTTCTGCTTGCTTTGACGTGGACAGCCCGGGACCGACCAGCACCGCGTCAGACTGCGCTACTGCCTCGGAAAGGACAAATTCGGGGTCCTCTCCATCCTTGTATGTGGTCATGACCGCTTCGGGAATTAGGGTCTGGAGGATCACGCGGTTTTCCTCGTGGGTAAAGATACGCACGAGCCCCGCGCCCGTTCTGTATGCCGCCAGTGCCGAGAGGTATGCCGCACCCGCCATGCAGGGCGAGCCTGCGACAATGAGGAGCTTTCCGCAACTTCCCTTGTTTGCGTCGGGATCGCGCAGAGGCATTTTAAGATGGTTTTGAGTGTATACCCTCAGCGCGTCGTCGGGCAGAGCATCAAATCCTATGCCGATGTCACGCACGATTACCCGACCGCTGTGGGATTTGCCGGGGTAGAGCAGGTGACAGCGCTTCAATGCGGCGATGGCAACAGTGAGCGTGGCTTTTATTGCCACCGAATTTACAGCACTGCTGTCCGCTTCAACGCCCGAAGGCAGGTCGATCGAAACCACGGGAATTTTGCTCTCGTTTACCTTATTTATTATTTCCGACGTTTTTTTGTCGGGGGTTCCTCGGAAGCCTATGCCGTAAATTGCGTCGACTATCAGGGTCACGCCCTCAAGAGAAAATTCGGTGAGCGGACGTGCAATGCAGGTGCGGCGGCGCTTGGCGCACTCGTCGGTCATTTTGTTATCGTCGCCCATGAAATAGGTGGAGGTCAGCTTGCACGAATCCTGTGCCAGGATAGATGCCAGCGCATAGCCGTCACCGCCGTTGTTTCCGCTGCCGCAAAGGACCAGCACCGACGAGGTGTCAAATTCCTCTGCTTCGATCTCCTGCGCTACCGCCTCGGCGGCTCTCTGCATAAGGGCAGAGGAGGGGATTCCCTTTACATTTATAGTGTATTCGTCGCAATTTTTCATTTCCTTGACTTTCAGAACTCGAATCAAGACAAAACACTCCTTTCGCGCTTGTGTGCGCCTGTTTTTTTGGTCAGTAGGTCTATATCCGTGAATATTATAGCGCAAAAATCGGAATAATTCAATAAGAATAGAAAAAAATGAGAAAAAACTCTTGACAATCGGACAAAATCGGGCTATAATAATTACCGTCGCATTTTGTGCCGTCACAAACGGAGGTAGAAATGATACTTGATCTGAGACCCTTGCTGCGCGGGGAAACCAATACGATAGATATTGATTACCTGCTGACGCCCGAGCCTACAGATGGTGTCGTATTCGATAGCGACGTGCACGTTTTGGGCAAGATCACCGACCGTGCGGGACTTATCGAGCTTAATGTTCGTTGCTCTGTTCCTTATCACGGTGTGTGTGCTCGATGCCTCGACGAGGTCAGCGGAGTTCACTCCCTTGATTTCACAAGAGTAATCTCAACAGAGAAGTCTGCCGCGCAAGAATCGGGCGAAGACGGGGTCTACGATGACGAATATCTGATCCCCGAGGACGGCCGTCTTGACGTTGACGGCGAGCTGCGTGAGGAATTGCTGCTCACCTTCCCTGCGAGACTGCTCTGTCATGAGGACTGCCCCGGACTTTGTTCCAAATGCGGAAAGCCCAAAAAACTCGGTGATTGCGGCTGCGATCAGAAAGAGATCGATCCCAGGCTTGCTGTTCTCAAACAACTTCTCCAAGGGGACGGCGAAGGGAAATAACCCAAGTAAAAAAATAAAACATATACAACCGCGCCGCAAAAAGGCAGCGGGACACATTCAAGGAGGTGTGGATAATGGCAGTACCAAAGAAAAAGGTGTCCAAGGCACGCAGAGACAAGAGACGTTCCAACGTTTGGAAGCTGGATATGCCCGGCATGGTAAAGTGCCCTAAGTGCGGAGAATACATTCTGGCTCACCGTGTTTGCAAGGCTTGCGGCACATATGCAGGCAAGGAGATCATCAAGGTTGAGGCTTAATGCCGTGCCGGATGGACAAGCCCTATAGAAAAACGCTTTTTCGAGAAGCCGACGGCTCCGAGAAGGCGTTTTTCTTTGTCTATCTTGCCTAAATTGTAAACAATAATCGAAAGAACTTCACAAGCGGACTTTTTTGTGGTAAAATAATCGCTGTTCAAAGATATACCGAAAGGATTTTAAAAGCATGAATTCAAGAAAGATCACAATAATCGTGCTGTCGGTGCTGATAGTAATAGCACTTGCGGCGGCGATCTTCATATTCGTCAAGGGCGATTCGCTGTTCGGAGACGACGATTTTGAGCCCATCTCCACGGGCAACAACGGAAATATAAACGTTGGCGGTTACGTAAACGAGTTTCCTACCGCAAAGCCCGACGACGTTGACGTAAACTACAAGATGGACTATCTGGCCGAGGATCTGACAAAGTACATAAAGCTCGGCGACTACAAGGGGCTGAAGGTTTCGGCTTATACTTATGAAATAACCGACGCTATTATAGAGGAAGAGCTTGCCCTCTTCCTTGAGGAGTACTCGGATTACGAGCAGATAACCGACCGCAAGACCGCAGAGGGCGACACCATCGTGGTGGATTACACGGGTCTGCTTGACGGCGTTGCATTCCAGGGCGGAAGCGCTACCAATACGGAGATAACCCTCGACAAGGAAAACAACGGCTACATTCCCGGCTTTATTGACGGAATGTACGACGTTATGCCGGGAAATACTGTGGAGTATGACGTGACATTTCCTGCGGATTACTCACCAAATCCCGATCTTGCAGGCAAAAAGACCACTTTCAAGGTCAAGGTGGAATATATCGTTGGGGATTACATCACCCCCGAGCTGACCGACGAGTTCGTCACGGGTACTCTTTCCGAGACGGGCTGTAAGAACGTAACCGAGTTTATGCTTTATTTCAAGGGATACGTAAACGATAAGAGAAGGGAAGAGCTTAAAAGTCAGGTCAATGAACAGCTTCTCTCTATGCTCACCGAAAACGCCGAGCTGATCTCTCTGCCCGAAAAGGCGGTCGAAAGCAGATACTGGTTCATCAGACAGACATATGAGAACTACGCAAATACATACGATATGGAATATGCGGAGTTCCTTGAGAAGAACGTGGGAAAGACCGACGCGGATATAAGAAAAGAAGCTGAGGATTTTATTTTTGAGGACCTTATTATCTATTCCGTCATAAAAGCTGAGGGGCTTGAACTGACCGATGCAGAGTACAAAGAAGGACTTGATGAGTACGCGGAGGTGAACAAGATGACGGCCGAGGATTTTGAAAAATATTATACCAAGGAGGTCGTTTGGGAGGCTCTCCAATACAGAAAGATGATAGATTTCGTGTTCCAAAACGCGGAGATCGAGGAGATCATTCAGTCGGGTGAGGCAGAGGACACAGAGGAGCTTGCTCCCCGGGAATAAGAAAATACCCGTTGCGCGAGCAACGGGTATTTTTTACGATTCGTAATTGACTTCTTGGGTAAGGGAGACCAGGGCGGATTCGTCCAGATATTCGATGGGATCGACGGCTCGTCCCGCAACGCTGACCTCAAAATGCAGGTGAGGTTCTTCCGCGATCTCGACCATTGCGCTGTCACCTACCACTCCGATTACCTCGCCGCACTTGACGCTGTAGCCTGCTTTGATATTTTCTGCCAGGTCTGCGTCGAGGTTTTTGTAGTAGGTGGTCATGTCACCGCTGTGAGAGATGACTACGGTGACGCCGTACAGAGGATCGTTTTTGATCTCAGTCACCTTTCCGTCGGCGGCCGCGGTGACGGCTTCGCCGAGAGCTGTGGAAATATCGATCCCGCGGTGTACGCGGTAGTCACCCATGGTCTGGGAGTATACCTGAACGTCCATGCTGTGAGATTTTGTCAGTACTCCTTTTGCGGGCAGTGCAAGGGTGGGCGCGGGCAGGGAAACGGGGGCCTTGCTGTCATCGGGGGTCTTGCTGTCCGTTGTGGGAGTCCTGTCTGTGTCGGGAGTGTAAGGCTCTGTTTGCGGGCGGTAGGTATCGGGGGTCTTTTCTGTGGTGTCCGCTTCGTCGGTAGAGACCGGTGGCTGATCGTCATTTTGCGGTTTCGGGTCGGCTTTTTTGCCCGCCGAACCCATGACGGCGATGATCACCGCCAAAACGAACAGCAGGGCTACACTTACCACGTACAGCGCTCGGTTGACCTTTGGTGCCGGGTTTTGATTGTTCTTCTTGTTCATCGTGATCCTTTCTTTTTCCGATGTGCCGGGGGCTATTCATCGGCAGAAGACGCAAAAAAGCATATTTGAAAGCGATGTTGCCTCATTTTCTGCGCCTTTTTGGGGGCTTTTCCCCTGACAGAATTTATTTTTGTCCCGAAACGTCTTCTTTATTCAGTCTTGCTCAGGTTTGGGCATAAAATCCGATGACGGAAAGAAAATATTTCCAATTTGTAAATTTATGACCAACAAATTGTAACTTTGGCATTTTTTGCCTTTCTGCCTGTTGTGATAAGGTGAAAAGGCAAGTGTTTACAAGGTTTCGGGCGTTTTTCGACGGGCTTTCGAAAAGTTGGATTTTTTTATAAAATATTCTATTTTACCCTTGACTTTTGCCCTATTATTTGTTATAATATACCCAAACAATGCCCGGGTGCTGTTTTTGCGTCTGATTTTAGGGGTGGCGAATGTGGCCGAAACCCTTGCGAAACGCCTTGGCTTTCACGCTTTCCGCCGGTTGACGGCGGTTTTCCCTTTGGATTGAACCGCGAATAGCGGAGAACGGAGAATTCATGAACTTTAAGAAGATTATAAAAGCAACGCTGTCGCTCGTTTTGGCGATCGTTATGTGCCTGCCCGCGTCCCTGTCCGTGTACGCGGCGGCTCCGAGTCTGACCGTTACGGGACCCGATTCCGCGAAGCCCGGCGATACCTTCAGCGTTGTGGTTAGCCTGAATGACAACCCCGGCATCGCGACATACAGAATAAAAATCGAGTTTGACACCTCTAAGCTTATTTTGGCAGATGTTGAAGCGATTGGTAAGATGGCTGCGAAGTCGGTCACCTTCAACACCCAGCAGGGCGGTGCAATTTCTAATTACACAGAGGTCGTTGCATTCTATTCCACCGCTTCCAACTTCAAAAGTGCGGGCGAGTATTTCAAGATCACCTTTAGAGTTGCGTCCGGCGCATCCGAGGGCAATGTTGCGATAACGGCGACCATGATGGAAAGCTATAACCAGAGTTTCGACTCGGTATCCTTCTCCTCGGGCGGTAAGGCTGTGAAGATCGTAAAGGACGGCGGTAACACTCCCGACGATCCTGGAAATACCGACACCCAAAAGACCATCGAGCTGAAGAAGAACGTAAAGAATATCAAATACATAAAGGGCTACCCCGACGGTACCTTCAGACCCAACCAGGCCGCTACCAGATACGAGGTGGTGGAGGCCCTCTCCAAGGTCTTTGATATCAACGTGACCCCCAAGGAATCGGGACTCATCGATGTGGATTCAAAGTACAAGACCTACGTTAACCTCTTCACCACCGCAGGTATCATCGACGGCTTCCCCGACAAGACCTTCGGCGGCGACCAAAATATTACACGCGCGCAGTTCTGCAAGATTATTGCGGTTATGATGGATCTTAACATCAAGAATCCCAAGAACGGCGGATTCAAGGATGTTTCGGGCTGGGCAAAGGTTTATATCGATGCTTGTGCCGAGGCGGGACTTGTAAAGGGCAAGGACGAGGCGAAGAAGCTGTTCGACCCCTCCGCCAACATCACCAGAGCCGAGCTTGCTACGTTGGTAAATCGAATCACCGGCGCACTTGACAGCGGAACGAGTTGCAAATATCCCGACGTTATCAAGGGCAAGTGGTATTACGGTTGGGTGGCTGCTGCGGCAGAATAAGACCGACCCATAAAGAGTTTTACGAGACAGCTTTCTCCAATATTTAATGGGCGGTGATCACAATGAGCTTTAGAAAGATGAAAATATCGGCGTTGCTCGCCTTGGTCGTTGCGCTTTTGTGCGTGGTCGGCGTGGCGGGTGAGGACGCGGATTTTGTGCGGGACGATCCTGTTATGGACGGGTTCACCTGCACAAGGGAACCTCAATGCGATACCTTTGAGGCTTCCACCTCTTACAGAGTTATCTCCAACTCCACGGCCGATGCGCTTCTTGAATACATGTATCCGAGGGTCAAGCAGGCGGCTTTGACTATCGACATTTCACAATTCAAGATCCCCTACACGCAAAACGGAGCAGACGATGCCTGGGATGTGTGGGATCTGATGACTGAAGTACACCGCGACATAGAGTACTATGCGCGGCCGATATATCCGAGTGTCAGCAAAGACTCAACAGGCCGCTACATCGGATATTTCACGATCGATACTTACAAGGTCTGGACGAACAAGGAACCCATAAGCGTCAGCGAGATCCTTTCGACGAACGCGGCTATTGATAAAAAGGTAGACGAAGTCGTTTCCGGCATAACCTCGGAGATGAGCGATCTCGAAAAGGTGCTTTACGTTCACGACTGGCTGTGTTTGAATTCCGAATACGACACAGTGCGTTTGAACAACGGTACGATCCCGCGTACTTCTTATGATATCAGAGGAATGTTCTTGTATGGGATCGGCGTTTGCCAGTCTTATACATGGTCCTTTGATTATGTAATGGATAGATTTGGTATTCCGTGTATAAACGTTACCAGCGACGGAATGAACCACACCTGGAATCAGGTGCAGGTCGGTGGATACTGGTACAATATGGATATTACCTGGGACGATCCTACCGATGATAAGATCGGACTTGCAAGACATTATTATTTCCTGTGCAGTGATTCCTTATTTAAGAATGGTAGGGAACATTACGGTTACTACGACGGCGTTGCCTGTACCTCGACAAAGTATGACAATGCGTTCTGGTATGATGTCGATACACCCATGCCCTACTTTAGCGGCGAGACCTTTTACCTGAAGCAGACCGAAGGCGTGATCAAGGCGATCAACATCGACACTATGTCCTCGGTGCGCTCTGTTCGGTCGGTCACCGATAAGTGGTCATATTACTATACCCGATCAGGAATCAAATCGTGTTATTTTACGGATCTTATCAAATATGGTGGTAAGATCTACTTCAACGATTCGGATACCATAGCATCTATTAACCCCGACGGCAGCGGGTATACGGTTGTCAAGAGCTTCTCAACATCTGATGATTCGCATATCTACGGCATGAGGCTGTGCGGGGACAATCTCGAATATATTTACGTTTCCGCGCCCTCGGGAATCCTTCGTGCTAACGGCAGAATATCACTGTTCGTTCCCATCACCTCGATCAAGATGCCTTTCGAGCACGGCAAGTTGCGCTACGGATATTGGGCAATGATCGAAGCCACCGTTAACGGTGGCGCGGACGCCTCCAGACTTATCTGGACCTCGTCCGACCCGTCAGTTGCTACCGTCGAGGCAGGCGGTAAGGTCAGTGGACGTAAATACGGTATGACGGTCATAACCGCTACCTCTCCCGATAACCCCTCGGTGAAGGCGGTCATGAACCTGACTATATATGAACCGACCACCAGCATCTCTCTTGCAAGCAACCCGACGACCTTGGTTATCGGATCGACGTTTACCTTCAAGGCGAAGTTGAACACGGGCGCGCTTCAGAACGATATAGTCTGGTCGTCGAGCAACAGCAGTGTTTTGTCCATAGATTACAACGGAGTTGCAGTCGCAAAGGCCTACGGTACGGCGACGATCACGGCAAAGTCCTATGACGATCCTTCGGTCTACACCACCATCGTGGTCACCGTGGGAGATGCCATTCCCGGCGACCCCACGGGTGACGGAGTTGTAAACGCAACCGACGCGGTCGTGCTGGCTCAATGCCTTGCGGGCTGGAGCGTAGGCTACGACATGTCGATCGCGGACGTAAACCATGACGGCGAAGTGAATGCGATAGATGCGGTTATGATCGCTCAGTATATTGCAGGCTGGGACGTTGTCCTCGGCTGATCCTATTCCCGAAGTTTAAATTTCCGACAGGAAATCCGATAAGAAATCGATAAGGCTTTCTTATCTTTAATATAAAAAACAAAATTTTTCAAAGGAGAAAAACATGAAAAACAAAATTTTGAGTGTCTTCCTTGCGGCTCTGATGGTTTTGAGCTGCTTTGGAACTCTCGCAGTTTCCGCTGCAGAGTACGCTAACCCTACCGTTGCTGTAGAGTGCACAGACATTGGCGCTGCCGGTCTTGAAGCAGACCAGTTCAGAGCTGATATCGTTGTCTACAACAACCCCGGTATCTCCGGTTATCAGTACACTGTTAAGTTTGACAAAAGCCTGATTCAGATCGTTGACGTTGTCCGCGATGAGGATGATGTTCCCGAATCTGTATTCCCCGCTGAAGCAACACTTAACATCGACGAGCCCGGCGCTGACGTAACTAAGCTCAGCGAAGTTATCGCTAACGCTTCTCGCGCTAGAGCAAGCGACAAGACCGGTGTTTACCTTTCCATCATCTTTAAGGTTGTTGGTGATTTCGAGGAAACCGCTCTTACTATCGAAGACGAGCTCTTCGTAGCTGAGGACCAGAGCGCAGTTGATTTCGACATCGTTAACGGCACTTGCGGTCTTCCTAAGATCACAGGCGTTACATTCGAGGGCGCTGAGTACGTTTACGACGGCACAAACAAGGCTCTTGCTGTTAAGGGCGCTACAGGCGACATGACAGTAACCTACTCCCCCGCAACAGTTAAGAACGTTGGTACTCACAAGATCACAGCTACAGTTAAGAAGGCAGGCTGTGCTACTCTGACTCTTACAGCCGATCTTAAGATCACTCCCAAGGCTCTTACGATCACAGGCGTTGCAGTTACCGAAAAGACATTCGATAACACAACAGCAGCTACTGTTGACTACTCCAACGCTGCTCTCGTTGGTGTTATCGCAGGCGATGAGGTAAGCTTCACACAGCCCACAGCTACATTTGCTGATGCAAACGTTGGCACAAACAAGGCAATGGTTATGGACGCTATCGCTCTTACAGGCGCAGCAGCTTCCAACTATACTCTTACACAGCCCACTCTCAAGGGTGTTATCATCCAGAGAACAATTACTATCGTTCCCGATCCCGATCAGGGCAAGAAGCTCAACGATGACGATCCCACTATTACTTACACATACGTAGGCGACCTCTGCGGCTGTGAGTTTACAGGTGCGCTTTCCAGAGAGCCCGGTGAGGATGCAGGTGAGGTTTCCAAGTCTTACAAGATCACTCTTGGTACACTTGCAACAACAGCAGGTGACAATATCAAGCTTGTTCTTCAGGACGAGGTATTCACAATCTACAACAAGGATCTCCAGGAAGTTACAGTAACAGCTCCCGCTTCCGTTGTTTACGGTTCTACCGGCAACAAGGTTACAGTTGCGGTTACAAAGGGTACATCCGCTACTCCTACGTTCGCATCCTCCAATACAGACGTTGTAACGGTTGATGCTGAGGGTAACATTACAACAGTTGGTGTTGGCAAGGCTAATATCACAGTTACAATTGAGGGTGACGACACATACGCTAAGTTCACAAAGGTTGTTGAGATCGAGGTTACAGGTATTCCCGTAACAGTAACTCCCACAGCAGGCCAGACATTCGTATACGGCGATGCTATCGAAATTGCTTACACAGCAAACGTTGACGGCGTTCCCTTTACAGGTGCTCTTGCTCTTGCAAGCACAAACGCAGGTACACAGTCCGTAGTTATCGGCACACTCGCTGCTAAGAACTACACGATCACAGTTGCAGCTGCAACAGTTGAGATCACAAAGAAGACTGTTACACTTACCGGCGTTGAGCTTTGGCCCACAAAGACTCCCGAAGTTAATATGAACAACTTCGCTCCCGCAGTTGTTGGTGCAGTTACAGGTGACGACGTTTACGTTGTAACAGGCACAGTTGGCGTTACAGAGACAGCAGGCGTTTGCACAGTAACAGGTCTTACACTTGGCGGTGCAGCAGCAGGCAACTACACTCTTGACACAACAGTTGCTCACAACTACACAGACGATCAGACTGCAGCTGATTACGTTGCAGACGTTATCGACCAGACAACAACTATCGTTGATACAGGCTCCGATATGACCGTTGAAGACATTATCGACCAGATCGACACTATTCTTCCTGCAGGCGCAACCATCACAGACGTAACGGCTGACGTTCCCGGTATCATTGATGCTGAGGGCAACATCATTCGTCCCGAGGAAGACACGGTTGTAACACTTACGATCACAGTTGACGTTAACGGCGCAACCGCTACAATTACAAAGACATTGACTATCACAGCTTCCACCAACACAGACCGTCTCCTGGCTCTCATGTATTACTACTACATGATGAACCTCAACAAGAACGGCACAGTTGCTTCCGTTAAGTCCAACGTTCCTTCCGGCGACGTAGTTAAGGGCACAGCAGTAACTCTTACAACAGAGACAGCAGGCGCTACTATCTACTACACCACCGACGGTAAGTATCCTACAACAGCGTCCAACGTTTACACAGCTCCTATCGTTATCAACGATACTGTAACGATCAAGGCTATCGCTGTTAAGGCAGGCATGAACAACTCCGGTATGGTTACTTTCACATACAAGGCAGTTGACGCGAAGACAACTATCGCTCTCAAGAAGGATGCAGCTAACATTAAGTATCTCGCAGGCTACGCTGACGGCACATTCAAGCCCAACCAGGCTGCAACAAGATACGAGGTTATCGTTGCTCTTAACAACGTATTCGATATCACAACAAACGTTGCTCCCAAGGCTCTCACAGATGTTTCCGCAGATATGAAGGCAGTCGTTGACCTGTTCACAGCAGCAGGCATCATCGACGGTTTCCCCGGCGGCGAGTTCAAGGGCAACGAGGGTATCACTCGTGCACAGTTCGCTAAGATCGCAGCAGTTATGCTCGGTCTCGACATCGAGAAGGCAAAGGATGCAGGCTTCAAGGATGTTTCCGGCTGGGCAGCTCCTTACATCAACGCATGCGCTGAGGCTAAGCTCGTAATCGGTAACGACGACGGCACATACGCTCCTTCCAAGAACATTACAAGAGCTGAGCTTGCAACATTCATCAACCGTATCACAGGTGCTAAGGCTGGTACACAGTGCGCTTACAAGGATGTACTTCCCACAGCTTGGTACTTCGGTTACGTTGCAGCAGCTGCAAAGTAATTTAAGATCAAACTTAATTTACCTTTGCTCGAAAGAGCAAAACCTGAAAAGGGGACCGCTTAGGCGGTCCCCTTTGTTTTGCATCTTTGTCCCAAAACGGAATAAAACCGCGAAAATTGAAAGAAAAAAGAACAAAATCAAATAAAAATAAGAAAAAATAAAAAAATCTATATACATTTCGGAACAGTTGTGATATAATGAGATATAAGTATAACTATCATTATGTAAAAATGTAGGTTTTGAAATATGGCATATGAAAATAAGAGAGGCAA
This sequence comes from Eubacteriales bacterium, assembly GCA_045596925.1. Taxonomy (GTDB): domain Bacteria; phylum Bacillota; class Clostridia; order Oscillospirales; family CAG-272; genus SIG710. The sequence goes on along the minus strand of JAZODH010000008.1, from coordinate 10,715 downwards.
CAGAGGAGGTCGCCCCTTTGATGGTTCTCGCGACGGATACAAAAATAATCGATTCAACCGTCCCCGCAGAGAAGAAGATGCGGACCGCAGAAGCGCAGACGATGAAACGGGCAACGGCGCGGTCATCGGCAGAAACGCTGTAAGAGAGCTGCTCAAATCGGGTAGAACAATCGACAAGCTGCTGGTTCGTCGCGGCGACAGAGAAGGCTCGATCGTTGTGCTCGTGGCAGAAGCGGTGGAGCGCGGAATTCCCGTGGTCGAGGTGGACAAGTCCAAGCTGGACGCCATTTCGGGCTTTGCTCCTCACCAGGGCGTTGTTGCTCTGGCTTCCGAAAAGGAATATTGCGAGGTTGAGGATATTCTTGCTATTGCGCAGGAGCGTGGCGAGAAGCCTATAATCGTTATTGCGGACGGCATCACTGACCCCTATAACCTGGGTGCGCTGATCCGTTGTGCCGAGGGCGTGGGTGCTCACGGTCTTATAATCCCCAAGAGACGCGCAAGCGGTCTGACTCCCCTGGTCTCAAAGGCGTCTGCGGGTGCTATCGAGCATCTGGCTATCGCCAAGGTGTCAAACATCGCGTCTACCATTGAAAGCTTGAAGAAAAAAGGCATTTGGACCTTTGCCGCCGAGGCGGGGGGAGATGCCTATTACGATACGGACATGAGCGTTCCTTGCGCGCTGGTTTTCGGCAGCGAGGGTGAGGGCGTTTCGCGGCTGGTAAAAGAGAAGTGCGATTACATCGTGTCCATTCCCATGTACGGAAACGTCAATTCCTTTAACGTTTCCACCGCCGCCGCTGTTATTCTGGCTGAGGTCTCAAGACAGCACAGGGCAGGCAAATGATCGGCGAAGAACAGTAAAAAATATGACAAGGAGAAACACAGAGTATGGCGGATATTGAAAGAGATAAGAACGAAGACCTGTCTGTTGAGGAGCTTGTTAGTAAACTGAAAAATAATATAAATTCGGACGACGTTCCCTCTGAGGAGGACGCCAAGAAAAAGCAGGAGTCCATGAAGAAAAAGCATGATGATGGAGGCGATATCGCGTCCATGCTCAAGCGCTTCCTCCCCGATGATTCCGCAGACGAATTTGAGCTTGAGGAGACTGCCGATGCGGCGGAGGACGATGAGTTTGAATTGGAAGCGGAGGATATCGAAACAGAGACAGACGAGCCTGCCGTAGGTCAGGCGGTCTATGAGCAGCTTGAGCTCGACACGGAATTTGAGCCCCTTGAGTCCGAGGACGAGGTCGACACCGAGGAAGTGGCAGAGGACGACGAGTTCGAATTTGCCGAAGAGGATGTTACTGCCGACACAGACGAGGATTCCGAGTTTGAGTTCAGTGACCCCGATATATTCGATATTCCGGAGCAGACTCTCGGCGCAAATTCCCTCCTTGCGGGCTTTGCTTCCGTATTGGAAGAGAGCTACTCTTCCGAGGAGAGCCAGCTTATCGCGGCGGCTGTCCTTGAGGCAAACGGCATAGACGCCCGGACGGGCGAGCCTATTCAGGCGGCACAGGAAGATGCGCCCGAAGATGAGATCCCGTCGGAGGAGATCGGCTTTGCCGAAGATGATCTTGAGGAGCTTCCCGAATTTGAAGGATTAATGAAAGAAAATCTCTCCGATTTCGAGGAGATAACACCCCTCGACGCAGTCGCATTCGATGCGGAGGAAAGTTTTGTTGCACAGCCTGAGCTCCCGGAGGCGGAGACTGTTGCAGATCTGTTCGATCTGCCCGAGGAGGAGCTTCCCGAAATGCTTGAGGAAGCGGACGAGGCTGTCCTGCCCGAGCAGGAGGCTCCCGCGGCCCAGCTTTACACCTTTGACACACCTGTTGTTCCTACCCCCGAGGAGGAATATTACGCAGACGACGAGTCGAAAAACCCTCTTGCCTTCGACATGGATGATGAGGGACCTGCGGTTCCCGACGAATCTGCCTTCGACGGCGTCGATAACGCAGAGGCTATCGAAGCACAGATGATGGTGGAAAATAAGTTCTCCGAGCTTAGCGAGGACGAGCTTAACCTTATGGTGGCGCTGGGCTATGAAAACCAGATCGCCGACGAGGACAGCATCAAGAAGGCTGACGAGATCGCGGAAAAGAACAATTCCGAGATCGTTGATCCTATTGACGTTGATAATTCCTTCGCCTTTGACGGTGTTGAGTTGTCTTCCTCCGATCAGTTCCGCGCTGTAAGAAACAGATATAAGCAGGAGCACAAGCAGATGAAGATCAGACTTATCGGCACGATCGCGCTGGCTATCGCTCTTTTGATCTTTGAAACATTTACCGCTCTTGCTGACGCAGGAATCGTTGCTCCTCTTGGCGGAGCACTCAACATCAACAGATATCCGGTCGTGAATATCATGATATCCCTTCAGCTGGTGGTCCTTGCATGCGCTATTTCCTGGCACAGAGTGCTGCTTGGTCTGAAGGACGCGGTCCTGTTCAGACCCTCGCCTATCTCCGTTTCATCGGTGGCGGTCCTGTGTTGCGTGATCTATGATATCATAATGGCTATCATCGCTCCCGGTCTGGGACTTCGTACCTATAATCTGCCTGCAGTCGTTTTCCTGCTCGGTATCGTTCTGGGCGACTATATGAACCTGTCCAGAGAAATCAGAGCGTTCAACACGCTTTCAACCAGAAAGCCCAAGTTCGCCCTTGCAGCCATCGGTGCCGATGCAAATCCCTATGGTGATGAAGCTTACGGAGACGAGAAGAACTTTGAGGTCAAGAACGTTGAGTTTATCGAAAACTATTTCAGAAGGACCAACGTCAGCACCTTCAACAGCCGACTGCTCAATCTGATAATCTTCCCCTTCGTTGCCCTGGCGATTATTCTCGGAATCGTTTCCTATATGTCAAACGGCGTTGCCGTCACTGCATTCAATATTGCGATACTTACTATTGTGGTGGGAATGCCTCTTTCGGCGGTGTTCATCATGTGCTATCCTATCTTTGCGGCGGTCAAGCGCCTGTTCAAGAAGGATGCCACCATTATCGGCGACCCCTCGGTGGAGGAATATTCCGATGCAACGTCCGTGGTCTTTTGTGACAAGGATGTCTTCCCCATGGCCTCCACTATCATGAGAGGAATCAAGCTTTATGACAACGAGGACGTTTCGATCTACTATGTTCTGAGCAATCTGACCAAGTTCTATTCGAGAGTGGGCGGACCGCTCAAGGATATCCTTGAGCAGACCACCTCCGAGGTCCCCGAGGAGGGCTGTACGGAGCTTGTTCGCGTGGAGGAAGACGGTGTTGAAGCAATCATTGACGGAAGCGTGAATATCCTGGCGGGACAGAGAGCCTTCGTTGAGAGAAACGGCATTTTCGTTGACAACGATCCCGACGACGCAAGAATGGCTGGCGAGGGTGTTTCCGCTCTGTTCGTTGTGCTTGACGGCAAGCTTTGCGCAAAGCTCTATGTCCAGTACGATATCGACCATTCCTTTGAGGACATAATCAACTCTCTGGCTTCCGAGAACGTTGATACCTATATCAAGACCGCCGATCCCTGCATTGACGACGCACTTCTGGCATCTAAGCTCAGGATCTCCCGTTTCCCTGCAAGGATCATCAAGAGAAATACGGAGGAGCTTCCCGACGGCAGCATCGAAAGCGCCGACAGCGGCATCATTTCGAGAAATACCCTTGGCGGCATTGCCGATGCGGTGGTTCTGTGCAACAGGATCAAGAGAGTGAGAAAGACCTCGCGCAGCGTTTGTGTGGTCTCAGCTGTCATAGGAATCCTGGTAATGGTCTTCCTTGCACTGTTCAGCTCCACTCCCGACATCTTGTCGGTCTATACCGTGATCTATCAGCTCTTCTGGCTGATCCCCATGGTACTTTTCACGAAACTGTTTATAAAATAAGTTTTTCGGGACGGCGATTGAAATCGCCGTCCTGTTTTTTATCCTTGCACCTTGTATAAATTTTCTCTGCTGATTTTAAACAAAATGTTCATTGACAAAAAGGCGATTTTGTAGTATAATTTAGTTGTGTATCCGTTTGTTTTTTCGAAACGGTGAAAAACCTCAAAGGGAAGGCGGCTCGGAGCGAGATGTCGGCAGTAGATAAATGCAAAATCGTGCTTGTTACGTCCTGTAAGGGCGGAGTGGGCAAATCTACGGCGGTCGCCAATATCGCTATGTCTCTGGCGAGACGCGGAAAAAGGGTCCTTGCCGTTGACTGCGATTTTTCGAATCGCTCCCTTGACCTCATCTTCGGTTGCGAGGATTCGGTTTTGTATGATATTTGCGACGTTCTTCTGGGCAGAGTCGGCATGGAGAGGGCGGTTATAAAGGACGAACGCTCGGAAAACCTGTTTTTCTGTCCCGCGCCGCTTGAAACCGATGAGGATTTCAAGCCTGAGGCACTGAAAAAGGCTTTGGATGAGGCGTCAGAGAAGCTGGACCTTGATTTTATCCTGATCGATACTCCCGGCGGAGCAGGTAAGCCTCTTGAATTGGCGGCAGGTGTGGCGCAAAGTGCGCTGATCGTCGTTTCCCACCAGCCGACAGCGGCAAGAGCAGCGGAAAAATCGGGTATTCTGCTTGACAGATACGGCGTTGAAGATCAGAGGCTTATCATCAACAGCTTTGATTACGATGCGGTGGAATCCAGCAAAAGAACGGGCGTAAACGAGCTGATAGACCGAACGGGAACACAGATAATAGGCATAATTCCCCAGGAATACGAGCTTTCCTTGGCTCAGGAAAAGGGGATCCTTGCTTTCCAGGTCAAAACTGCCAACATGAAACGCGTGGTTAAAGCGTTTGATAACATAGCGGCCCGTCTTTGTGGCGAATCCGTCCCGCTTCTGGGCAAGGTCTGTGCGTCAAAAAAGAGAAGGGTAATGCTTGAAAGCTGACAACATAGGTGTCGCACAGGGCGGCGCTTTAACACCAAATACACGAGAAAGGGTTTGATAAAATGCAAATTGCAATAATCGCACACGACACAAAAAAAGAACTTATGACACAGTTTTGTATCGCATATTGCGGTATACTTTCAAAGCATAATTTGTGCGCCACGAGCATTACTGCAAAGTATATATCCGAAGCCACCGGTCTTGAGATCGAACGTCTTATGACGGGCGACCACGGCGGCGAACAGCAGATCGCTTCGAGGATCGCGTACGACGAGATCGACGTTCTGCTGAATTTCAGAGGAACTAACCCTGACAGTATTTATGATAACGGCGGACTTGATCTTATAAATATGTGCGACCGTCACAACGTTCCCGTTGCCACAAACATTGCAACGGCAGAGGTTATCATCACCGCCCTTGAGCGCGGCGACCTTGATTGGCGCAACTTTATTAACCCCAAATCCGAGTACAATCAGAGCAAAAAATAAAAAACTGTTGACAAAACGCCCGACGTGGTATAAAATATAAGAGCAGGACAAGTCCGCCTATAGCAAGGCTAAAGAGAAGGGATCACCCGCAAGGGTCGCTGAGAGATCCCGCCGTGTGACAGGACAGGATACCACCCGCCCGTGTGTAAGTTAATAAAAATTGAGTTAAAGCTCGGGTGGAACCGTGAGGAGTAAATCCGCACCCCGGACATTTTATGTTCGGGGTGTTTTTATTTTGTAAATAATTAAAGGAGATGAAATATATGAACATCAAGATCAACGACAAGTTAATTTCCTGTGCAGACGGCGCAACAGTATATGACGCCGCAAAAGAGGCAGAGCTTATTTCCCGCGAGGTCATTGCCGCAACTCTTAACGGCAAGACTGTCGCGCTTACAACACCTCTTGCAGAGGGCGATGAGTGCAAACTCCTCACTTTTGCCGATCCCGAGGGTAAGCACGTTTTCCGTCACACGGGCTCTCATATTCTGGCGCAGGCGGTAAAGAGACTTTACCCCGAAGTGAAGCTGACCATAGGACCTGCTATTGACGAGGGATTCTACTACGACTTCGACAGCGACACGGCGTTTTCCGCCGAGGTTCTCTCAAAGCTTGAGGACGAGATGAAGAAGATCGTAAAGGAGAATCTGAAGATCGAGCGCTTTGAGCTTCCCCGCGCAGAAGCTATCGCTTTCATGCAGGAAAAGAACGAGCCTTACAAGGTTCAGCTGATCGAGGAACTGCCCGAGGACGCTGTTATCAGCTTCTACCGCCAGGGCGAGTTCACCGATCTTTGCGCGGGTCCTCACCTGTTCTCAACGGGCGCAGTTAAGGCGCTCAAGCTGACGCAGTGCACGGGCGCATATTGGAAGGGCGATCAGAAGAATAAGCAGCTCCAGAGAGTTTACGGTATCGCATATCCCTCAAAGGACGAAATGAAGGAGTTCCTTGCGGCTCAGGAGGAAGCGAGAAAACGCGACCACAACAAGATCGGCCGCGAGCTTGAATATTTTACCACCGTTGACAGCATTGGTCAGGGTCTCCCCGTTATGCTTCCCAAGGGCGCAAAGGTCATTCAGATACTTCAGAGATGGATCGAAGATGAGGAAGCAAGGCGCGGCTGTCAGCTGACAAAGACACCTCTTATGGCAAAGTCCGATCTTTACAAGATCTCGGGTCACTGGGATCACTACCTTGACGGTATGTTCGTGCTTGGTGATCCTGCCGACGAGACAAAGGAGTGCTTTGCGCTTCGTCCCATGACTTGCCCCTTCCAGTACCAGGTATATCTTAACAAGAAGCGTTCCTACCGCGACCTGCCCATGCGTCTGACCGAAACCTCCACTCTGTTCCGCAACGAGGATTCGGGCGAGATGCACGGTCTTATCCGCGTTCGTCAGTTCACTATTTCCGAGGGTCACTATATCCTTCGTCCCGATCAGCTGGAGGAAGAGTTCCGCGGCTGTCTTGAGCTTGCAAAATACGTGCTTGACACGGTGGGCATGCTTGAAAACTGCACCTTCCGCTTCTCCCAGTGGGATCCTGCAAACCCCAAGAACAAGTACGAGGGTACGGCAGAGCAGTGGGAGGAAGCACAGAGGATCATGGGAGAGATCCTTGATAATCTGGGCGTAGAATACACCGTCGGTATCGACGAGGCGGCGTTCTACGGACCCAAGCTCGACATTCAGTACAAGAACGTGTTCGGCAAGGAAGACACGATCGTAACGATCCAGATCGATATGCTTCTGGCAGAGAAGTTCGGCATGGAATATACCGACCAGAACGACAAGAAAGTTCGTCCTTACATTATTCACCGCACTTCTCTCGGTTGCTACGAGCGTACTCTGGCATACCTGCTTGAAAGATACGCAGGCGCGCTTCCCATGTGGATGGCACCCACGCAGATCAAAGTGCTTCCCATCGGAAATGAGCAGACCGACTACGCAAGAGCGTTCGCCGCAAAGTGCGAGGCACTCGGTATGCGTGTTGAGGTCGACGAGCGCAACGAGAAGATCGGCTACAAGATCCGCGAGGCTCAGCTCCAGAAGGTGCCTTATATGATCATCATCGGCGCAAACGAGGTTGCCGAGGGCAAGGTTGCCGTAAGATCCCGCCGCGACGGAGATCTTGGCGCTGTTGACATGGACAAATTCATCTCCGACGCAGTTCTTGAAATCGCAGAAAAGAGAAGGTAAGAGTTTTTTGTGGGGTGCTTTTGGAAAAGCACCCCACACCCCGAAAACTTTTAAAAAGGGAACCCCCAACCCCCTTTAAAAAGGGTGTTGGATCCCCTAAACCAATCTGAAAAAAACGACGGCTGAACACCGTCGTTTTTGGTATGTATATGATAAATTCGGTAGGGGTCGGCGCCTCGACGACCCGATAACAAAGGGGTTAAAAGGATTTCGCGGATTCGTTGTATATGAACAAATATCCTGTAGGGCGGGGGCTTGCTCCCGCCGTATAAGACGGTTCATTCGCGCGGACGCGGGTCGTCGAGGCGCCGACCCCTACCGGGTGTTGTAAAACCGTTTCCCTCACATTGTGGGAAATGTCCCACTATAAATGAACAAACGTCTACCAACCTCACCATCTTCACAAACAAGCAAATCCGGCGTGGTCGGATTTGCGCATGGGGATGCGCCACCCTTGAGGTCGCCCGCCTTTCTTCTTTTTGCTCTTTTCGTCTACTTTCTCTCATTTCTTCTTTCTGCGAAAGAAGAAAAAGAGAAAATAGACAAAACACCGACGCAAATGATAATAAAAAAGCCTCTCCCTAGGGAGAGGTGTCGCAATTACATTGCGACGGAGAGGGGTATCGCGAAAAAATCAAATTCACAAAAATCCCCCGCCGTGCGGGGGATTTGCCGTTATTTTTTGCCTTCCAGGGTGGCGTAGATAAGCTTTTGCTTCTCGGGCTTTTCTTCCGAGAAGGTCAAAGCGTCAAGGAATTTACGCTCCGCTGTATCGAAAAGTGATTCTTTTGAAGCGTGGAGGATGGCGATGGGCTGACCTGCTTCAACAAAGTCGCCTGTTTTGGAAAGAAGCTCAATGCCTGCGGATAGGTCGATCAAGTCGGTCTTGCTGACGCGTCCTGCTCCAAGCAGGGAAGCGGAGATTCCCACTTCCTCTGTATTCATGTGTGCGATATATCCCGACCTTTCCGCCCTCACTGTGTGCTTGAAAGGCGCGTCGGGCAGAAGTGAAAGGTCATCGAGAACGCGGGTGTCACCGCCCTGAGCGGCTACCCATTCCTTCATTTTCGCAAACGCCGCACCGCTTGAAATTGCCTTTTCTACACGTGCTTTCGCTTCGTCAAGCTCTATATTGTGGCTAAGACATATCATGTTTGAGGCAAGTGCAACGCATACGTCGTACAGATCACCCTTCAGCCCGTCGCGAAGCACCTCTATGGCTTCCTTTACCTCAAGGGAATTGCCTATCTTGTTGCCGAGTGGGATATCCATATTCGTCACAAGTGCGCGGACACGCCGTCCGCAGTTTTCACCCACCGAGATCATCTGCCGTGCTAATTGCTCGGCTTCCTCGGGCGTTTTCATAAACGCACCGCTGCCCGTCTTTACGTCAAGAACGATGGAATGAGCACCCGCCGCCAGCTTTTTGCTCATAATACTGGAGGCAATAAGCGGAATGCTGTCAACCGTTGCGGTCACGTCACGCAGGGCGTACAGCCTTTTGTCAGCCGGTGCAAGATTGCCCGTCTGACCTGCAACGCAGATACCTACCCGTCTTGAAATTTCGAGAAATTCGTCGGGGGAGATCTCGGTACGGTATCCGGGAATCGATTCCAGCTTGTCAATAGTTCCGCCCGTGTGCCCAAGCCCTCTGCCCGACATCTTGGCAACGATACCGCCAAGAGATGCAACGGTGGGGGCCACGATAAGGCTTGTTTTGTCGCCGACACCGCCCGTGCTGTGCTTGTCCAAGGACAGGTCACCAAACTCTGACAGGTCAACGCAGTCCCCCGACTTTGTCATAGCGTCGGTGAGAATTGCAGTCTCCTTTTCGGTCATACCTCGCAGACAGATTGCCATGCAGAGTGCCGACGCTTGATAGTCGGGAATATCTCCCTTCGTGTATCCGTCAATAAAGAAGCGGATCTCGGCATCGCTCAGCTCAAGACCTTCTTTTTTGTGTTGGATTATATCGTATGCTCTCATGTTTTTCTCCGTCAGATCATTTTTGAGTCAAAGCTCAAAGGGAGTATTTCGGGGAGTTTTTTTGTGATGATTTCGCCGTCGCGCAGAAGAATTATTTCAAAATCCGCACCGCAAAACTCTGCCATCACCTGACGGCAGACGCCGCAGGGCGGTGAAAATCCGTCCGGCTCGTTTGCTCTGCCGCCCACAACGGCGATTTTTACAAAATCGCGCTTGCCCTCGCTTACCGCCTTGAAAAATGCGGTGCGCTCGGCGCAGACCGTAGGGGTAAAGGACGCATTTTCAATGTTGCAGCCGAGATATACGGCTCCGTCCGCGCAGAGGAGTGCCGCGCCGACCGCATAGCTCGAATATGGTGAATAGGAGGCGCGTCGTGCCTCGCCTGCAAGTCTTATCAGTTCTTTGTTGTCCATATTTTGCCTTCCTGCCTTATTTCACTTCGTTCCAAAAGCTTTCGCCGTCGCACTTAAAATCAACGCTCAGCATATCTGCCACGGTTGCGGCGATGTCAGCAAAAGAGGAACGTATGCCGAGATTTACGGGCACGATATTTTTGCCGAGCATGAGCATGGGGGTATATTCTCTTGTGTGGTCGGTGCTCACGTCACCGGGGTCACAGCCGTGGTCGGCGGTGATGATGACAGCGTCATCCTCACCCATTTGGTCGAGGAATGAGGGAAGCCACGCATCAAACTCGGATATTGCTTTCGCATAGCCGTCTATATCGTTTCTGTGCCCGTAGACCATGTCGAAATCCACCAGATTTATAAAGCAAAGACCGCAGAAATCCCGCTTTGCCATGTCAAGAGACACCTGCATACCTTCGGTATTTGAGTGAGTAAAGATCGTTTCCGTGACACCCTTGCCTGCAAATATGTCGGTTATCTTGCCGACTGCGACAACGTCCTTGCTCGCGCTCTTTACAGCATTAAGAAGTGTTTTGCCCGTAGGCTCGATAGAAAAATCGTGACGGTTTGCAGTTCGTGTAAAACCACCCACCTCACCGATAAAGGGACGGGCGATAACTCGTCCGACACCGTGGCGGCCGCTGAGTATTTTGCGTGCCGCGCGGCAGTACTCGTAGAGCTGCTCGACGGGAACGATCTCCTCGTGTGCCGCGATCTGGAAAACGCTGTCGGCGCTTGTGTAGACTATAA
>JAZODH010000007.1:0-8177 GCA_045596925.1 Eubacteriales bacterium | reverse complement strand
GCCCGACACCGCTTCAACGGCGGGGGAACGGTAAAAGAGCTGTCCCGTCTTGCTTTTCAGCACCGCTGAGACCGTGTCGGCGTTTTTGGGAAGTTCTACGTTATTGACGTCGGACACGGAAACGAAGGGGGCTTTCACTGTCCCTTCCCATATGACAACGCCCACGGGTGGCTGAAGAGACGTGGTGGGCAGAGTCTCAACGGTTGACAGAAATTCGCTTTCGGCGCGGACCTTTTCGGCCTTTGCGCGCAAACGCAGACCCAGCAGAACGCTCAGATAAACGATGAGCGCAGTAAAGACAAGCACGCAAAGAATGATTATTCTTGATCTTCCCCGCTCGCTTTTGCGCCGTCCAACATAACGGCGGTAGCGAATCCTTCTGCCCATGTGAAACTCTCCTTTTATCAGTTGATCTCAGTTAGGTTAAGTGATTTTCCAAAGTCCGTTGTGACCGTGTCAGCGTCCTGCGCTCTCTGTGTCAGGATCGCGTCCACCGCGGCGTAAAGGTACCGCTCTTTAAGTGCCTCGAAATTCTTCTTTATGTACTCGTCCTCTTTTTCAAGACGGCAAATTACGAAAAATCCCGTCGAGGTCTCAACGATGTGGCTGTACTCGCCCACCTCAAGGGCAAATGCCGCCTCCTCGTAGGCCCGGTCGTACTCGCCGTAGGTGAAATAGTAGCCGTCGGTGGTGGTCATGTAAAAGTCCTCGCTGTACCGACCGATCACGCTCGTCAGCTTCTCGCCCGACTTCAGCTCGTCCAGCGCTGTCTGCGCCTTTTTGCGGTTTTCTTCCACGTCCTCGCCCTCGTCGTTCTGGACGTAGACGTGGAGAGTTCGGATAAAGTCGTCACCCTGGATGGAGGCGCGCGCCGCCTCGTCCGAGCCGTCAATTATTTTTTTCTCAACCAGCTCCATCTGAAGCAGGTTGTGGACCTGTGCCGCCTGCAGATTGTAGCGGAGCAGGTGGTCGGTCAGAAAATTTTCTTCGAGCTGACGGAGATAGCCTTCCTTGCCGCCCGCATCCTCTGCCATTGAGTCGACGGTGCTCTGCACCGTTTTTTTGATGTCAGAAGAGTTTGTATCAATGCTCAGCTCCTCGGCGTAGGTCATTATCACGGCGTTCTTTTTCAGACTTTCCCAAACAAAGTCTTCAAGCTCTGACTTGTATTCCTCGCCCTTTTCGGGGTCGGAAAAGCAAGTTTCTCCGTATTTGTATTCCATGTCGCGACGTGCGTTGAGGGTTACGTAGCGAAGCTCCTCGTAGAAGACGTCCCGTCCGTCAATGACCATGACCGACTTCAGCTCGTCCCCCTTGCTTTTTATGGGCTTTACAGACCCGCAGGAGGCGAGTGACAGGACAAAAACAGCGACAAAAAGGCCGCTGAAGATGCGAAAAAACGATTTTTTCATAAAACTCCTCAAAAAAGGTCAAAAATCAACCAAAATACTATATATAGACATTTCCATAGTATATCATAACATGATATTGTTAATACTGTATGAATAACAGTGGATTTTTTTCGAATTTTTCGGCTCTTTTTCAAAAAACTCTTGATTTCGCTGCGGCAAAGGGATATAATGGAATCAGAAAAACAGTATGGGAGAGAAAAATGGAACAATCTTACACCATAAAACTGAAAAAAGTTATCAAACAATTTAACTTAAGGCCCGTCTACCTGCCCGAAAAAGGAGAGGACATAAAGGTCTGTTCGCCTGATGTTGAGCGACCCGGACTTGCCCTTTCGGGATTTTTTGAAAAGTTCGAGAACACCCGCATCGAGGTCATCGGCAAGGCGGAGCACGCTTATCTTGAAAGCCTTTCCGTCGAGGAAAGAGACGCGCGGATCTGCGCATTTATGAAGATGCAGCCTGTTGCGGTGGTCTTTTCCACAGACCTGCCCGTTTTCGACGAGATGATACGCTACGCGCGGGATTTTGACGTGCCCGTGCTGGCGTCCGAGATGAGAACGAGCAGTCTTATTGCGGCGATAATTGCCTTTTTGCACGTTGAGCTTGCCCCCAGGATCACCCGCCACGGCGTTCTGGTTGAGGTCTACGGCGAGGGTCTTCTGCTCCTGGGCGACAGCGGAGTGGGTAAAAGCGAGACGGCGATCGAGCTTGTAAAGAGAGGTCACCGACTTATCGCGGACGATGCCGTTGAGATCAAGCGCGTTTCCGCCACGACGCTGGTGGGCAGTGCACCGAAAATTATCCGCCACTATATCGAGCTTCGCGGCATCGGAATCGTTGACGTAAAGCGTCTTTTCGGTATGGGCGCGGTCAAGGACACCGAGAAGGTGGATCTTGTTATCAACCTTGAGCCTTGGATCCAGGGGAAGATGTACGACCGCCTCGGCATTGACGAGGAGACCATGGAGATCCTTGGCATAAACGTGCCGTCCATCACCATTCCCGTGCGTCCCGGACGAAATCTTGCCATTATTCTTGAGATCGCGGCAATGAACAACCGCCAGAAGAGAATGGGCTACAACACGGCGCAGGAGTTCAACAAACAGCTTATGAGCCAGATGGGTATCGGCGAGGACGACGATTAAAAAAGAAAAGACCGTGCCCCTGCAAAAATTGAACAGTAACAAAAAACGATGGTGTTTAGCCATCGTTTTTTGTATTATTAGTTTGGTGGGTCCAGCCACCTTTTCAAAGGGGCTTGGCGGTGTTTAGCCGTCGTTTTTTGTCTTGTTAGTTTAGGTGACTGGGCTACTTTCTCTTTTTCTTCTTTCGCGGAAAGAAGAAAACAGTAAGAAAGTAGCAAAGTACAAAAAGAAGAAAGGCTTTTCGCCCTCGCAAACGCAAAAAAAGAATTATCTCACCCCATTCGGAGGCTCGAAATTCCTTTTTTGCTACAAGCTCGGGCGGGAGCGAAACCCATGCGCGAATTCGACAGTACCGAATTCGCTGGTTTAAGGAGATTTGATGTATCGCCGTTTGCCCTCAAAAACGATGTTGTTCAGACATCGTTTTTGCCCATTTTATAAGGCAATATGTCTGTCCAAATTTCCTTTTTTTAAAGTTTTCGGGGTGCAGGGGCGCTTTTTCAAAAGCACCCCGCATATCGCATCCCCGTTATCTCTCGATCTGCTCCATTACGTAGCTTTCGAGAATGTCGCCAAGCTTGATATCGTTGAACTTTTCAAGTCCGATACCGCACTCGTATCCTGCGGCAACCTCTTTTGCGTCGTCCTTAAAGCGCTTGAGGGAGGAGATCTTGTCCTCAAAGATCACGATACCGTCGCGGACGATTCTGATCTGAGAAGATCTGGTAACCTTACCGTCAAGGATATAGGATCCTGCGATAGTACCCACGTTGGGAACGTGAATGGTCTGACGAACCTCGGCATGACCGAGCAGAACCTCCTTGAACTCGGGAGCAAGCATACCCTTCATAGCCGCGGTGATCTCTTCGATACACTCGTAGATTACGCGGTACGTGCGGATCTCAACCTCCTGACGCTCTGCGCTGTCGAGCGCGTTTCTGTCGGGACGCACGTTAAAGCCGACGATGATAGCGTTGGAAGCCGCCGCAAGCGTAACGTCACTTTCTGTGATACCGCCTGCCGCCGCGTGAATGACCTGAACCTTGACCTCCTCGTTGGAAATCTTCTCAAGGGACGCCTTGACCGCCTCAACTGAGCCGCCAACGTCTGCCTTTACGATGATATTCAGGTTCTTTACGCCCTTGGAGAGCTGATCGAACAGGTCGTTGAGGTTTGCTCTCGCATTTGCCTTGAACATATCCTCTTTTGCCTTGTCGCGTCTCTGCTCGGCCAAGTCGCGTGCCATTCTCTCGTCCTCGACCGCCTGGAACTCATCACCTGCCGAGGGAACCTCAGCCAGACCGATAAGCTCAACGGGAACGGAAGGACCTGCTTCCTTAAGCTGCTTTCCGTTGTGGTCCGTCATGAGACGCACACGACCAACAGCCGTACCTGCGATTACGATATCTCCCGTGTGGAGCGTACCGTTCTGAACCAGGACCGTTGCAACGGGTCCTCTTCCTTTATCCAGCTTCGCCTCGATAACGATACCCTTTGCGCGACGGTTGGGGTTAGCACGAAGCTCCTTGACCTCGGCAACGAGCAGTACGTTTTCAAGCAGGTCGTTTATACCCATGCCCGTGTGAGCGGAAACGGGAACGCAGATAACGTCGCCGCCCCATTCCTCGGGAACAAGGTCGTACTTGGTCATCTCCTGCATGATAGCGTCGGGGTTGGCGGTGGGCTTATCCATCTTGTTGATGGCAACGATAATGTCGATGCCCGCAGCCTTTGCGTGGTTTATAGCCTCGATGGTCTGAGGCATGATGCCGTCGTCTGCGGCAACAACGAGAATTGCGATATCGGTAGCCATGGCACCTCTTGCACGCATGGCGGTGAACGCTTCGTGACCGGGGGTGTCAAGGAATGTGATGGGCTGGTCGTTTACCATAACGCGGTAAGCACCGATGTGCTGTGTGATACCGCCCGCCTCGCCTGTGGTTACGTTTGTGTGACGGATAGCGTCAAGGATAGAGGTCTTACCGTGGTCAACGTGACCCATAACGCAAACGACGGGAGCACGTGTGACAAGGTCTGCCTCTGCGTCTACGGTGTCGTCGAAGAGTCTCTCCTCGATGGTGACCACAACTTCCTTTGTAACGATAGCGCCAAGCTCGTCGGCGATAAGGTAAGCGGTGTCGTAGTCGATGGTCTGGTTGACTGTTGCCATGATGCCGTTCATCATCAGCTTCTTGATGACCTCGCCTGCGGTCACCTTCAGACGGGACGCGAACTCGCCAACGGAGATCTCGTCGGGAACGGTTATCTCAAGAGGCTTCTTTTTTACGGGAGCCTGCTGTTTCTGCTTGATGAAATCGTCCTTGCCCTTCTTGTAGGGGTTGCGGTTGTCCTGCTTTTTCAGCTTCTGACGGTCCGCGCGGACGTTTTGGGATTCGGATACGAATGAATCCAGACGCTCGTCGTACTTGGAAAGGTCCACGGAGCTGGAACGGGTGTCGACCACTCTCGTTCCGCCTCTCTGGCTTGCGCCCGAGCTGCCCTTGGGGGTCTGACCGCGGACGATGGGCTGAGGCTGGAACTTGGGCTTGGGCGCGGAAGGAACGTAATCCTCGCCCTGATTGCCGAAGCGGTTGTTCGGCTTGTTCTGAGGTTTCTTATCGAATCCCGGCTTTCCGCTCTGTGCAGGTCTGCCGTTGTTGTCAAAGGGTTTTCTACCACTGTCAAAACGACCGTTGCCCTGCTGAGGTCTGTCAAAACCGCCCTGACGCTGACCGCCCTCAAAGGGCTTTCTGTCGAAACGGTTTGCACCCTGCTGTGCGGGACGGCGCTCGCCCTGTGCGGGGGAAGTTTGCGCGGGGCGCTGTGCAGGAGCTTTTTCCTCCGTCCTGGGTGCAGGCTTTGCCGCCTCCACCTTAGGCTCCGCCTTGGGCGCGGGCTTGACCTCCGCTTTAGGTTCGGGCTTTGCCTCGACCTTGGGCGCAGGCTTTTCCTCTGCCTTAGGCTCTTCCTTTACTTCTGCCTTAGGCTCCTCTTTTACTTCGGGCTTCTTTTTCTTGGACTCGATATAGGTCACGCCGTCGATGTAGTCGTCGATGTTCTCTATCTGATTCTGCTTTGTGAGCGTATCCAGAAGTACCCCGAATTCAAGGGCTTCAAGGCTTGACTGGGATTTTACCTCAAATCCCTTATCGGAGAGGACGGAAATAATGTCCTTTCCTTTCATGTCAAGGTCCTTTGCAAGCTGATTTACCTTGAACTGATACTGTGATGCTGCCATATAATAAATACCTCGCCTTGGCTTTCGCCTCGGCTCCCTTTCTTCTTAGCTTAATAATTCTTTTTCGGTCAGACGGGATCTTACAACTCCCGCCAGACCCTCGTTTGTTATGGCCACGGCGGCCACCATGCCTCGCTTACCCACGCACAGCGCAAGCTGTGAGGTGTCAAGCGGAACCCGAAGAAGCTCGACCTTGTAAAAACTGCATTTGTCGGTCAGCTTTTTCTCTGCGTTTTTTGCCGCGTCGGATGCCAGAAGCACCAGGACGGGCGGATTTTTCTTTCTCAGAGCCTCGCAGATAAGCGGCGTGCCGCAGATTGTTGCGCCCGCCTTTGCGCAAAGACCGATAGTCGATGCAAGATGGGTGACGTCAATGGGCATTTGAAAGCTCCTCCTCCAGGGCGGTGTAGACCGCGTCGGGAATTTCCACCTCCAGGGTGCGCTCAAGCCTCTTTGATTTTCTGACCTTTTTGAGGCAGTTGACGTGGGGGCAAATGTAAGTGCCGCGACCGTTCTTTCTGCCTGTAAAATCAAGCTCGACCGTGCCCTCGGGGGTTCTCACTATGCGGAGAAGCTCACGTTTTGGCTTTTTTTCGTTGCAGCCCATGCACTGACGTTCGGGCTGTTTTTTCTGTTTTTGCGGTGCGCCCGACGATTTATCTGCCATTTTATCTGCCCTCCGTGATTTTTTTAATGTATGCGAATTATTCAGCCTTGATATCTATTTTGTAGCCTGTAAGACGTGCCGCAAGTCTTGCGTTCTGACCTTCCTTACCGATAGCAAGGGAGAGCTGACCGGGGGATACCTCAACGCGGCAGGAGCGCTCGCCGTCAAGAGTTACGGAAATAACGTCAGCGGGTGCAAGAGCGGACTTGATGTACTCCTCGGGAGTTTCGCTGTAAGAGACGATGTCGATCTTCTCGCCGTTGAGCTCTTCAACGATTCCCGAGATTCTCATGCCTCGATTACCGATACAAGCGCCCACAGCGTCAACGTCCTCGTCGCGGGACCAAACTGCTATCTTGGTTCTGGAGCCTGCCTCACGAGCAACGCCCTTTACCATAACGATGCCGTCCTGGATCTCGGGGATCTCAAGCTCGAACAGACGGCGGACCAAGCCCGAATGAGAGCGGGAAAGAGTGACCAGAGGGCCTCTGCTCTCGCGGCTGATCTCGGAAACGTAGACCTTGATCTTCTGACCCACGTAAAGTGTCTCACCGGGGATCTGCTCGGACGCGGGAAGCACCGCCGTGCTGGTATCCGTGTCGATGAGAGCGTCACCCGTCTCGCGGTTGACCTTGAGGACGGTGGCGGTGATGATCTCTTCCTTCTTGTTTTCGTAAGCATCTCTCTGGGCGATCCTCTCGGCCTCTCTGATGCCCTGAATTATCACCGACTTTGCCGCGCCTGCGCTGAGGCGTCTGAAATTCTTCGTTTTCAGCTCGGTCTCAACTATCTTGCCAATAGTGTATCTGCGGCTGATAGCCTTTGCATCCTCAAGAGAGATCTGTGTCTGGGGGTCCTCGACCACCTCAACCACCTCTTTCTGCATAAAGACCTTTACGTCCTTTTTTGCAGGGTCGATGTGAACTCTTACGTTGGTGCTTGACGTTCCAAGCTCCTTTTTGTAAGCTGCGACCAGAGCCGCCTCGATCTTTTCGAACATATACTCTTTGGATATGCCCTTTTCCTTTTCCAGCAGGTCAAGCGCTGTGAAAAATTCCGTATTCATTTTTTTCTCCTTTTATACTATTATGTCAATCGAAATTGTATACTGTTCTGAGCTTTGCCACGGCGGACTTTTCTATGATAACGATATCCTCGTCACCCTCGCCCACCTTAATGCCGATGCGACCTTCCTCGTCAAGACCGAGGAGGATTCCGCAGATGACCTTTGCGCCGTCGAGGGGCGCGTAAAGCTTTGCTTCAACGTCCCAGCCCGCACAGGACATGATGTGCTCGTCTGTTTTCAGCTCTCGTTCGATGCCGGGGGAGCTGACCTCAAGGTTGTAAGAGTCCTCGATGGGGTCTGCCTCGTCCAAGATCGGGTCGATGGCGCGGTGCATTTTTTCGCAGTCGTTTATGTCGATGCCGTTTTCCTGGTCAATAGTGACGCGAAGATACCACTGAGAGCCTTCCTTTACGTATTCAACGTCCCAGAGCATGTATCCAAGCTCGTCGGCGACGGGAGCTATCAGCTCGCGGACGCGGGAAGCCGTGCCGCCCGAAGGTTTTTTTACCATACTGCAATGCCTTTCTTTTAAAAATTGATTACAACAAATTGAGAGTGGACTTTCGCCCACTCTCAGGATATCTGGGGTCATTATAGCACGCTTTTTTTAATTTTGCAAGAGTTTTTTGAAAATTTCTGAAATTTTCCG
>JAZODH010000006.1:0-23278 GCA_045596925.1 Eubacteriales bacterium | reverse complement strand
TTGTATTCTCCTTTGTTTTCTTCGATATGTTAACCATTACTGCTGTAAAACGAACTTTTGAGTTTTGCTAAAAAGTAACATTTGACCCAATGCAAAATTGGGACATTTTTTTAATTTTGAACACTGACTTTTTTGTATTTTTTTTCAAAAACCGCCCAAAAGGCTTGATTTTGCCTATTTTTAAGTCGATTTTAGCTCATTTTCGCGACAGACAAACGACACTTTCAACATGCCCCGTTCTTGGGAACATATCAACGGGTGTCACCGTGCCGATTTCGTACTCGAGGTGGCGTAGAATAGCGCAGTCCCGTGCCAGGGTGTCGGGATCGCAGGAAATGTAAAGGATCTTCTCCACGCCAAGCCTTGAAATATATTCAAGCAGCTCGGGTGTGCTTCCTTTTCTCGGTGGGTCTAAAATGACCGCGTTGGGAATAATGTTCCCAAGCTCCTCCTTTGCGCTGTCAAGCATTTTTTCGGCAGACGAAGCATCACCGCAGAAGTAAAAGGCGTTGTCAACTCCGTTCAGTCTGGCGTTGAGCTTAGCACACTCGACCGCCTCGTCGACGATCTCGATTCCCACGATCTTTCCGACCTTATCCGACATTGAAAGACCGATGGTGCCGATTCCGCAATAAAGGTCGTAGACAGTTTCGCCGCCCTCAAATCCTGCTTTTTCCAAAGCGGTTTTGTAAAGAAGCTCGCAGCCGTCGTGGTTCACCTGATAAAAGGACCCCGCCGAAATTCTGAAACGCTTTCCGCAGAGGATGTCCTCGATGTAAGGCTCGCCGAAAATACAGCGAAAATCCCGACCCAAAACGACGTTTGTGTTTTTCGTGTTGAAATTGAGCATTATGTTCTTTATCTGTGCAAATTTTTTCGTTGCCTGTGCAACAAAATCAGCTTCGCAGGGCACGGACTCACCGTTTATTACAAGGCAGAGCATGATCTGGTCGGTGTTCTTGCCTTGCCGAATGTAAACGTGGCGCAAAAGCCCCTTTCCGCTTTCTTCATCGTATGCACAAATGCCGTTTTGAGTGGCAAAATTGCAGACGAATCGCAGAATATCCCCGAAAATCTCGGGCTGCAGGGAACAGTTGTCGGCTTTTACGATGTTGTGGGTCTTGCCTGCAAAAAAGCCTGCCACGATACCGTCTTTTGAGGTGCCAACGGGGTACTGCGCCTTGTTTCTGTAGCCCTTTATCTGTTCCGTTGTTTTAACGTCTTCGATCACCGCGTCAGGCAAACCGGCTTTAATAAATGCGTGCTTTACGTAGTTCTTTTTCAGCTCCAGCTCGTGTTCGTAGGTGACGTGGCGGTAAACACAGCCGCCGCAGGAGAGAGGGGCTGTGCAAAAAGGCTCGGAAAGGCGCACGGCAGACGGCTCGACTACTCTTTCAAGCCTTGCAACGCACCAGGTCTTGTTGATCTTTATGAGCTTAGCTTCAACTAAATCGCCCGTAACGGCACCGTTGACAAAAACAACAATCCCACTGTCGGGAAGATGAGCCACGCCTGCGCCCAAATTGTTTACTTCTTCGATTTTCAGAGTGTAGATCTCGTTTTTTTGCGGTCTTTGACTGCTCATAATACCTTTATCTCGTTTGAATTTATAATTTCCGTTTCTATATTTTCGTCCGCCTCGTGTATAAGCTCTTCAAGACGAAGGCAGACAGGGTCTTCGGTGAAGAAATGACCCGCCTCGATCAAGCTGATGCCTTTTTCGGGGGCTTCTGCCATAATGTTGTAGCTGAACCGTCCCGAAATGAACGCATCAGCACCTGTCTCAATGGCTGCGTCGACGTAGTCCTTACCGTCACCGCCCAACATGGCAACTCTTTTGATCTTTTTTCCGCAGTCGGCGCAAAGAATGAGAGGGCAGCCCAGCTTTTCTTTAACTTCAAGACAAAAATCGTTAAGCGACACAGGCGCATCAAGCTCACCTATCAGCGCGAATTCCTCGCCCACAGGGCCGAAATTCTTTGTGTTTTTGAACCCGAGACGCTCTGCTAAAACAGAATTTACACCTCCGCACAGAGCATCGAACCGTGTGTGAAACGACATAGCACTCACACCGTTTTTGACTAGCTTTATGAGCTTTCTCGCCGTGTTTGTGTCCTCGTTTAACTGTCCCACTTTTGAAAAGATCAACGGATGGTGGGAAATGATCGTATCAAAGCCGTTTGATATGGCGTAATCAACCGTGCGATCGGTAATGTCAAGGGCGATAAGCACCTTTTTTACCTGCGCCTTTCCGTCGGGACAGCACATAAGTCCGTCGTTGTCCCAGCCGCAGGAAAGGGAAGCAGGTATCTTTTTATCTAAAAAATCGTATAACTCTCTGACGGTCATTTTGCAGATCCTTTCTTTATTTCCTTGAGCTTTGCAAGCAAATTTTTTTCTTCTGATGCCGTGTCTCCCGCTTTTTCCTTGCCGGCGATCTTGATTTCGGCGACCCTTATATTTCTGTCAATTATTTTTGCAAATATGGGGTTTCCGAGATTGTTTTCAAGATTGTATTTACCCAGCAGATATTCGATCTCGTCAAAATTTTTGATCTGACCGTCAAACTCGGCGCAAATAGTGCAATATTGCCGTCCGTCTGCCTCGGAAAGTGCTTCGCTTATTATATTGAAGCCGTTTTTTGCAAGATACTCCCGAAGCACATCCGATTTTGTCATGGGCTGAAGTATCAGACGAATATTTTTGTCTCTGACAAAGGGGGCTTCATCGATGATCTTTGCTATAAGCTCGCCACCCATACCGAAGATCACGATGTCGTCGGGGGAAAATGCCCGAGCCTTTGCAAGTCCGTCACAGCAGATAACGGTTATTTTGTCCGCAAGCCCGTACTCACGCACGTTCTTGTCTGCCCGCTCACAAGGCCCCTGATTTATATCGGACGCCAGAGCCGAGGACGAGATTCCCGAAAGGAGTGAATATATGGGCAGATAGGCGTGGTCCGTGCCGATATCCGCCATTATTTTTCCTTTTCTCAGATATGTTAAAGCCGTTTTAAGACGGCTGTCAAGTTTAGGTAAATTCATTTAAAAAGTCCTTTTCAACAAATAACCCGCAGAGTGTGCGGGTTATCGTTTGATTTGATTTTATCAGTTCTTTGCGGCAAGAAAAGCGTTGATCTTTTCAACCAGCGCGTCAGCGTCCGTTCCGTGAACCTTGCAAGCCATCTCGATGGATTCACCTCTGGAAGCGGGGCAGCCAAGGCAGTGCATGCCTATTGCAAGAAAGAACTGCGCGGTCTCTCTGTCGTAATCGAGAATATCGCCGATGATTGTATCCTTAGTTACTGTCATTTAGATTTACCTCCTTAAAATTATATCGCTATTATTCTACCACACAATGCTCACGATGTCAATAAAATAAATTACCAATTTTTTTCAAAAAACTATTGACAAAAAAATAAACTCGTGTTACAATGCAACTGTACTAATACGGATAGTACGGATAATACGTAGAAAAAGGAGGAACGGCTTTGTATCGGATAATGGTGGATATAAAATCCCGAAAGCCCATATACGAGCAGCTTGTTGAATCGGTCAAGACCTCGGTGGTCAAAGGATTCATGAAGCCCGATGAAGCACTGCCGTCGGTAAGACAGCTTGCGGGCGAGCTTGCCATA
This sequence comes from Eubacteriales bacterium, assembly GCA_045596925.1. Classification (GTDB taxonomy): domain Bacteria; phylum Bacillota; class Clostridia; order Oscillospirales; family CAG-272; genus SIG710. Next base: position 19,641 of record JAZODH010000006.1, on the reverse strand, counting down.
AATCCCAACACCATACAAAAGGCATATGCGGAGCTTGAGCGGCAGGGAATAGTCTATTCGGTTCCGGGCAAGGGAAGCTTTGTTTGCTCCGAGGTGGGTGACGTTCGTGAAACCCACAAAAAGGAGCTTTTGTCCGAGCTTGAAAAAGCGGCCGAACGCGCCCGCGATAACGGACTTACAAAAGAAGAAATAACAGACCTTATAAACAGAATATGGAGGTAAAGCGTTTTGATTGAAATTAAGAACATATCCAAAAGCTACGGTGACGTGAAATCCCTGACAGACATAAATTCCACCATCGCCGCAGGCAGTATATACGGGCTTATCGGCTCAAACGGAAGCGGAAAATCAACGCTTCTCCGAATAATGTGCGGTATCATGAAAGGGGATGAAGGACAGGTTGAATACGACGGCGTGTCCGTGTTTGAAAACCCCGACGTGAAGAAAAACGTGATATTTCTGTCCGACGAGCAGTATTTTCTGCCAAATTCCACTCTTGACGAGATGGCGGGAGTTTACGCATCGTTCTATCCGGATTTTTCCCGTGAAAAATATCACGAGCTTGCAAAGCTCTTTAATCTGCCCTATGACAGAAAGATATCCACCTTCTCAAAGGGTATGAAAAAGCAGGCGTCGGTTCTGCTGGCGCTGGCATCAAACGTAAAATATCTTCTCTGCGACGAAACCTTTGACGGCCTTGACCCCGTAATGCGTCAGCTTGTGAAAAAGCTTTTGGCGGACGAGGTGGTGACCCGCGGAATGACACCTGTTATCGCTTCTCACAACCTGCGTGAGATCGAGGATATATGCGACCACATCGGTCTGCTTCATCGCGGCGGAATCTTGTTTGAAAGCGAGATCGACAGCTTAAAGCAGGAGATACACACGGTTCAGATCGTGCTTGACGATAACAAAAACGTAAACGACGTGTTTGCGGATTTCCACGTGGTTTCAAGCAATAAGCGCGGAAGTCTTTCGACCCTTGTTGTAAGAGGTGACCGAGAAGCTATCGAGGCGGCGGCAAAAGCGGCCGAGCCTCAGTTCTGCGAAATAATCCCGCTTACTCTTGAAGAAATATTTATAAGTGAAATGGAGGAAAGAGGCTATGACTACTCAGCAGTCCTGTTCTGAAAAAAGCAACGTAGTAAATAATTACGGATTCAGCGGAAAGTATTTTCTCGGTGAGCTGCGCCGTTCGTGGCCCTTTGCCGTTTTCCTTTTCATTGGATTCCTTATTATGATGCCCGTGGCGGCTCTTATGGGACTCCAAAGCGTTCCCGTATATATTCCCGAGGTCAGAGAACTCACAAACGATGAAATTCTCGCATACGTTCTCCGTATAATAGGATCTCCCGAAATGCGCGTTGTCTGGGGCGTTGTGATAGTCGGCGTTGGTATGCTTTCGGGCTGGATCATGGGCAAGAGCCTTACCAATAAAGTTCATTCGGACTTTTTGCACTGCCTGCCCATTCGCCGCGAGGCGATCTTCGCCACCAAGTTTTTGACGATGACTATAGATTTTATAGCCGCCTTTCTTATCAATTCGCTTCTGGTGGTTGTCGCGTGTCTTGTATCCTCAAACATCGGAGCATACGGACTGGGCAAAATCTTCGCAACGGTATTCACCTTCTTTTTCAAAGGACTTTTGCTTTATATCACCTCGTTTTCCATAACGAACCTTGCCTGTATACTTGCGGGAACTACCGTGATGCAGATATTCCTGACGGCATTCCTCGGCTTTGCACCTCTTGCATATTACCTTATGGTCTATGGCATAACCTATACCTATGCCAATAATCTGAGAGCGGAATATTACTATACCTTTGAATTTTCCGAGAAGATCTGCCCGATAGTGAAGCAAGTGCATATGCTTATCACCGACGTCTCGGCGTTCGATGTTATTTCGGCGATATTGCTTGATGCTTTGCTCATCTTCATTACGATCGTTCTCTATAGGATGAGAAAGGTTGAAAGAGCGGGAACACCCGTTGTGTTCACCCCCGTAGCGCACGTTCTCAAATACCTGTGCATTATTCCTTGCACCTTCTTCTTCGGCTTCCTCTTTGAGGCCATGAGCGGAGACGACGAGGGCTGGAGAATTATTGGATACATTCTCGGCGCGTTTATCTCTTTGATGTTCATGAACTTCATTCTTCTGAAAAACGCAAGAAAGATGTTCGCCGGAATGAAAGGCTTTGCAGTCTATGCCGCCGTTATGGTGCTTGTTGTCATCGGCTGCTCTCTCGACCTTTTCGGTATAGACACATACGTTCCAAAGGTCGCAGACCTTGAAAGCGTCAATATTACCATAAACGGCGTTGCTCAAAATCTTGAAATAAGAGAATATAAGCTAAAGTCGGAAATACTCAAGACTTACAGCGATTATCTCCGCGACGGCAGACAGTCAACAAACGGCATGACCGAGGTCTATGTTGAAAGCAGCAATACTATTGAATACGTAGACAAGTACGTTGCAAATGAAAGTAACTATTTGTACCATCTTTCATATACCGATGTGGATGGAAATGATTATAAAAATACCATCAGCTTCCTTGATGACAATTACCGTATAGGCTCCAATATGAAGCTTGTATTCAAGCTTGAAAACGGTATTCACCTGGCAGTGAGCATGCACCTTGCTTCAAATGAAAAGAGAGTGGAGCTTGCCCGCCGTGTGGCGCAGTCCATGGAATATTCCAAGAAGATCGTTGAGTGCCTTGACACCGAAAAGCTCTCCTTTGCAAGCTACACGCCCATTATAAAGCTGGTTGAGGAGATCTATTGGTACGACAGTGATTACAGAAGTGAGGAAGATGCGATCATCGAAAAAATGATGGAAGCTCTCAAGGCAGAGTATTCAAAGAAAAACGTATTCACTGAAAATTCTACGGTAGTTGGTTATTTCTCCATTCGCACAAAAGAGCCGAGGGTCGAGATCGATATTCCCGTATTTGCAACCTTTGAAGATCAGAAGCTGTTCACGGGCTGTGAAAGTAAGGAAGCACTCTGTGAAAAGCTCGCTGAGATGTCCGAGTATATGGTAATCTGCGACGTGACCGAGATAGACACGGACACGACTGCAAACGAGTGTTCTGTTTTGATAACGGATAAAGAGCAGATGAAGCAGGCGTTCTCCTGTATGTACTCTATCGGCTCGGATTATAACAGCGCGTACTTTGAGCGCGATACACAGTATTTCATAGTCTACGGCATGAAAGAAGAGGACTACAAGTATTACAAGGAAGAAGAAACGACCTATCACATCGTGGATAACAGAACACGGTTTGAGAAGGGAAATATCCCCGCGTTCGTTTCGGAAATGCTTAAATAAACCAAGGCGACGCCAAGTGGCGTCGCCTTGGTTTATATCATACTTTCAAGGGTTCTTCGGTGCTCGTTTTCGTCACGGGCAAGTCTTTCAAGAACGGCGAGCAGAGCGCGGTCGCAACTACACTCGGAGAGACGGCGGTATTCCTCGTATGCCGCTGTTTCCTCACATATGGATCGCTCAATAGCTCTTCGTGCTTCCTCGCGTGTGTTACAAGTACACTCATTTACAGGTGAAGTTGACAGCCTCATAGACAGCGCGGGATTTGCTCCGAGCATTTTGATGCACTGGGCGAGAAGTCTGAAATGTATCATTTCCGTCATCGCCAACTCACCAAAAGTCTCGGCAAGATCGGAGTTCGTCTCCGAAAAGATCACCGAATAGTAAATATAAGAATTTATCGAGGACATTTCACCTGCTAAGCTGTCGCAAAGGGCCTTTGCCATTTTCTTGTCACATTTTATGTTGTCCGCCGTAGGGTAAGGATTCGTGCCAAATCCGTTCTGACCGTAGCAACTCATGTTTCATTCCTCCTGATAATTGATACTATCAGTTAATGCAAACAAAATGAAATTGTGACAAAAGTTTCTTGAAATCGCGTCCCCAAAGAGGTAAAATAAGACCGCAAAAAAGGCTCCCTTGTGTAAAGGGAGCTGTCAGCGAAGCTGACTGAGGGATTGTTGAACTATGGAATTTATATATTTACAAACACCTTCAAAATTACCGTGAATTTCGGTGTTTGGAAATCTAATCACTTTTAATCCGTATTCTTCAAGAAATTCGGTTCGCTTTTTATCGTATTCTTTTGCTTCTCTGGTATAGTGTTCAGATCCGTCAAGCTCAATAACTAATTTTGCTTCTGCACAGTAAAAATCAACGATGTATCTTCCAAGTACCCTTTGACGCATGAAGCGAACCGGATAGGCTTGCAAGAAATCGTACCACAGATGCTTTTCTTCTTTTGTCATGTTTTTCCGAAGCTCTCGTGCATTTGGTAAGAGCTCTTTATTATGTTTTCTTTCCATAACAATCCCTCCGTCACGGCCGACGCGCCCCCAAAAACTCGCAAGCTCGTTTCGGGGACCCACGTTGCCGTGCCACCTCCCTTTGCACAAAGGAGGCCTAATTATAAACTATCCGCAAAATCGGTTGCCAGCTTGTCGCAACGCTCGTTGTAGGGGTGCCCCGCGTGGCCCTTGACCCAAACGAACTCCACCTCGTGGCGCCCAAGAAGCTCAAGGATCTTTTCCCACAGGTCAACGTTCAGCGCAGGGGACTTGTCGCTCTTTCTCCAACCGTTTTTCTTCCAACTCTCGACCCAGCCTTTTGTTATGCCGTTTACAAGATATTGGGAATCGGTGGTGAGAGTGACTTGGCAAGGCTCTTTGAGAGCCGACAGCGCGGAAATTGCCGCCGTCAACTCCATTCGGTTGTTGGTGGTCTCAGCCTCTCCGCCCGAAAGCTCCTTTTCACGGCCCTCGTAGACCAGAACCGCACCCCAGCCGCCTTTTCCGGGGTTTCCGCGGCAGGCCCCGTCGGTATATATGTCAACGTGCTTCATTTTTTCTCCTTTCGGATTTTGCTGAATTTATTATACTTCTTTTTATGCGATATTGCAACATTTTGAAGTAAATTTTAACAAATTTCTCTTTTGGACTTGAAATTTTCACCGAAATGTAATACAATATCATAGATATATTCCCACAAAAAGGAGTAAAATATGGAAAAGAAAAAGAGAAGAAGACGCTTGGGCGACAGAAAAGACGGAAGGCGCGTAAGAACCTGCCCGCCGATGCTTAAGGTCGTGCCTTACATAATGAACCGTCGCTACGACGCTATGAATATGTTCACGGATAAACTGTATACGGCAAACGCCGATCAGCTCGTTCGTCAGAAGGTCAAGGAGGGAAAGACCAATTTCTCTATCCTTCATATTCTCATCGCCTCTTACGTGAGAGCCGTTTCTCAGCGTCCCGCGCTCAACAGATTTATCTCGGGACAGAAAATATATACCCGTGACAAGGTCGTGGTCAATATGGCTATCAAGCATAAGATGAGCATTGATGCCGAGGATACTATGATAAAGGTGGAATTTGACCCTAGCGACACCTTGGATGACGTATACGAGAAGTTCACAAAGGTGGCAGACGCGGCTCTTGCCGCCGCGGGAAATTCCAGCTTTGATAAGGTGGCGAAATTTCTTTCGATCCTTCCGGGATTCATCTTCAGATTCGCAGTCTGGCTCTTGCGTTGCCTGGACTATGTGGGTTGGCTTCCCAAGTTCCTGACAAACGAAGTAAGCCCTTTCCACGGCTCTATGATAATCACGAGCATGGGCTCTCTCGGAATCCCGCCCGTATACCACCATCTGTACGATTTCGGAAACCTGCCCGTATTTTTGGCATACGGCTCAAAGCAGACAGAGCTTGCTCTTGATGCCGAGGGCAACGTGACAAAAAAGAAATACATAGAGCTTAAGGCTGTTACCGACGAGCGTATCTGCGACGGATTTTATTACGCTTCCTGTTTTAAGATCATCAAGAGATGCTTTGAAAACCCCGAGTGCCTGTTGACACCCCCCGAAACGGTTTTTGAGGACATCGACTAAAGGAGAATATATTATGACACTTGTTGTACTTGCTGCCGGAATGGGCTCTCGCTACGGAGGTCTGAAGCAGCTGGACCCCATTACGGAAAACGGCTCGTTTATCATCGACTTTACGGTTTACGATGCCATAAAGGCGGGCTTTGATAAGGTCGTTTTCGTAATTAAAAGAGAAAATTACGAGCTTTTCAAAGAAACCATCGGAGCAAGAATTGAAAAGCATATAAAGGTCGAATACGCCTTTCAGGAGCTGACCGATCTCCCCGCGGGATACAAGCCTCCCGATGGCAGAACGAAGCCCTTTGGAACAGCTCACGCAGTGCTGGCGGCAAGAGACTGTATTGACGATAACTTCGCTGTTGTCAACGCCGATGATTTCTACGGCAGAGACGCTTTCATGAAGCTTGGCGCGCACCTTTCGGAGGCAAATCTCACCGAACACGGCGTTTCACATTGTTGTATGGTAGGCTACGAGCTGAAAAACACCCTCACCGAGAACGGAACCGTTTCAAGAGGTCAGTGTGAGATCGACGGCAACGGTTATCTTTCCGACGTTACCGAGCGCACCAAGATAAAGCGCGACGGCGAGAATGCGGCATACGAGGAGGACGGAAAATGGATCCCTCTGTCCGCCGACACCGTTGTTTCCATGAACTGCCTGGGATTTGCTAAAGAGGTTATTCCTCACATTCAGGCAGGTCTCGTAAACTTCCTTGACGGCATGAGCGATCCGCTCAAGAGCGAGTATTACATTCCTACGGCGATAAAGGAAATGATCGGCGCAAATCAGGCTGATGTGAAGGTCTATTCCACCGATGCGGTCTGGTACGGCGTTACATACCACGAGGACAAGGACTTCGTTCAGAAGAGCATAAGAGCGCTTATCGAAAAGGGCGAGTATCCCGAGGATCTTTGGAACTAATTTGAAAGGAAACAGATAAAATGGCAATTTTGGTTACAGGCGGAGCAGGCTTTATCGGCTCCCATACGGCAGTCGAGCTGCTCAACGCAGGAAAAGAGATAATAATTGTTGATAATTTCTGCAACTCCAAGCCCGTGGTTCTTGACAGAATACGCGAGATCACAGGCAAGGATTTTAAGTTCTACGAGGTGGACCTTTGCGACAAGGAAGCGCTCAGAGCTGTTTTCAAGGAGAACAAGATCGAAAGCGCTATCCACTTTGCAGGTCTCAAGGCGGTGGGCGAGTCGGTTCAGAAGCCTATGATGTATTATAAGAATAACCTGCTCAGCACACTCAACCTCTGCGAGGTTATGAGCGAATTTGGCGCAAAGAAGATCGTTTTCAGCTCCTCCGCAACCGTTTACGGCAACCCCGCAAGCGTTCCGATTTCCGAGGATTTTCCCCTTTCTACAACAAACCCTTACGGCGAGACAAAGCTCATGATCGAGCGTATTTTGAAGGATATATGGGTTTCCGACAACGAGTGGAGCGTTGCCGTTCTTCGTTATTTCAATCCCATCGGCGCGCATAAGAGCGGACTTATCGGTGAGGACCCCAAGGGAATCCCCAACAATCTGCTTCCTTACATCACGCAGGTGGCAAGCGGCAAGAGAGAGTGCCTTTCCGTGTTCGGTAACGACTACGATACCCATGACGGCACAGGTGTCCGCGACTATATCCACGTTGTTGACCTGGCAAAGGCTCACCTTTGCGCTATCGACTATGCCGAGGCAAATCTCGGCGTTGAGTACTTTAACATCGGTACGGGTACCGGCTATTCCGTTCTTGACATCGTAAAGGCTTACGAGGCGGCAACGGGTATCAAGATCAATTACAAGATCGCTCCCAGACGCCCCGGCGACATCGACAAGTGCTACGCTAACCCCGAAAAGGCATACTCGGTGCTTGGCTGGAAGGCTGAATACAACATTGAGGATATGTGCCGCGATTCCAACAACTGGCAGCAGAAGAATCCCAACGGTTATGGCGATTAAGGTGACAAAATGAGCATTACACGCAAATTATTCGGCATGGAGGGGGACCGCGAGGTATCTCTTTACACCCTCACAAATATAAACGGCGTAGAGGTGCAGATAACCGACTACGCAGGCGCGATAGTTTCGCTGAAGGTTCCCGACAGAGAGGGCAGATTCACCGACGTGGTGTGCGGTTTTGACGGTCTTGAGGAGTACAAGACAGCTCCAGGTGGTCACGGCGCTCTTATCGGAAGATTTGGCAACAGAATCGCAAAGGGACGCTTTACACTTGAGGGAAAAGAGTATCAGCTTTATATCAACAACGGCGAGAACTCGCTCCACGGCGGTAAGGTGGGCTTTTCTCACAAGCTGTGGGATTCCGTGCCCGTTGACGGAGACGAGCCCGAGCTTCATCTCACCCTTGTTTCTCCCGATATGGACGAGAATTTCCCCGGGGAGCTGACCGTTAAGGTCACGTACAAGCTGGCAGCGGACAATGAGCTCTCTATCCACTACGAGGCGACCACGAACAAGACGACTATCCTCAATCTCACAAATCACACATATTTCAACCTGAACGGCTATGCAAGCGGTACTGTTCACGGTCATACCTTGAAGGTAGATGCCGATACATATCTGCCAACCGACGCGGGACTCATCCCCACGGGCGAGTTCAAGGCGGTAAAGGGAACGCCCTTTGATTTCACCGAGGAGAAGCCTATCGGCCGCGATATAAATCTTCCCGACGAGGATCTGATCAAGGGCAACGGCTACGACCATTGCTTCAATTTTGTGGGCGGCGAGACTGAGACTCCTGTGCCGAGAGTGTGGCTTTACAGCCCCGAAACGGGCAGAGAGCTGACCGTTATCTGCGACAGTCCTTGTATTCAGGTCTATACAGGCAATTTCATGGACGACGTTACCCCCTTCAAGGGCGGTGCAAAGCAGGGCAAGCAGAACGCCGTGGCTCTTGAAACACAGAAGATGCCCGATTCCATAAATCAGCCCGGATTTACCGACGTTACCCTCAGACCCGGAGAAAAGTACGATTATACGACCATCTTCAAGTTCTCCGTAAGATAAGAACAAAAGCACCCTTTCGAGGGTGCTTTTTTCATAAACCCGTCTTAAATTTCATAAACTCCAATGATAATAAATTTATCGGAGGTTATTTATGAAAAAAAGGCTTGTTTCCTTTATTTTGGCCCTGTTTTTTCTTGTGTCGTCTCTTGTTTTGCCGTCGAGGGCGTTAGAACCTATCGAGGGCTTTGACGCAGAGGCAAAAAGCGCAATTCTTATTGAAGCGTCAAGCGGTACGGTGCTCTACGAAAAAAATGCTGATCAGGCGCTTCCGCCCGCATCGGTTACGAAGATCATGACCCTGCTTCTGGTAATGGAGGAGATTGACGCAGGCAGGCTGTCGCTTTCTGACACCGTCACCGCCTCGGCTTATGCAACCTCCATGGGAGGCTCTCAAATTTACCTTAAAGAGGGCGAGCAGATGTCGGTGGAGGATATGCTCAAAAGCGTGGTCATCGCCTCTGCAAACGACGCGGCGGTAGCCTTGGCAGAGCATATCTGCGGAAGCGAGGAGACCTTTGTGCGCCGTATGAACGAGCGCGCGCGCGAGCTTGGAATGGAAAATACAAATTTTGAAAACACCAACGGTCTGGACGATACGGCAACAAACCATGTAACAAGTGCCCGTGATATTGCCATAATGTCACGAGAGCTGGTAAAGCACGAAAAGATCCTTGAGTACAGCTCTATCTGGATGGACACCGTCCGCAACGGCGAGTTCGGACTGACTAACACAAACCGACTCGTACGCTTCTACAAGGGCGCAAACGGGCTGAAAACAGGCTCCACATCAAAGGCGGGCTTTTGCATTTCCGCCACCGCCGAGCGCGACGGAATGACTCTTATTGCGGTCATCATGGGCTCTCCCACCCGTGACGTGAGAAACCGCGAGGCAACAAGACTTCTCGACATGGGATTTTCGGGATATTCGCTTTACACCTGCGAGGAAGACTCCCTTGGAACTATCCCCGTGCTGAAGGGCGAAAAAAATGAGTGCAGGATAGTAAAACCACGCTTTTTCTGCCTGATCGAAAGCTCAAAAAAGGGAAGTATTCAGAGCGAGATCAAGCTTCTTGACAATTTGAGCGCGCCCGTGTCCGAGGGCGACGTGGCGGGCAGGGTGATATATAAATGCGGCGATGAGATCGTGGGAGAAGCGGACGTGATCTGCGCCGAGAGTGTAAAGAAACTTGAATTTTGGGATTTTGTCGGTGAAATTTTTCGTAAATGTCTGTTTTTGAAGTAAAAAATCAAAAATCCTCTTGCAATTCTCCACTTAAAGGTATATAATATTATAAATTTTACGGCTTGGCTCGAATAAGCCGACGGACCTGAAAGGAAATGAGAAAATGACACTTAGTTTAAACCAACAGTATTTATCAAAATTCGTCTCCGCACAGGAGTTGAAGGACATTCAGCCCGAGATCACCGCTGCCGACAAACTTCTCACAAGCAAGAGCGGCGCAGGAAACGATTTTCTCGGTTGGGTAGACCTTCCAAAGAACTATGATAAGGAAGAATTTGCAAGAATAAAGACAGCTGCAAAGAAGATTTGCGACAGCTGTGACGTGTTTATAGTTATAGGTATCGGCGGCTCATACCTTGGTGCCCGCGCCGTTATCGAGTTTATCAAGTCCCCTCTTTACAACAACCTCTCAAAGAACACCCCCGACATCTACTATGCGGGTAATTCTCTGAGCGCGTCCTCGCTTGCAGAGCTTATTTCCATCTGCGAGGGCAAGGACGTTTGCATCAATGTGATTTCGAAGTCAGGTACGACAACAGAGCCTGCCGTTGCTTTCCGCGTATTCAGAAACATTCTTGAAAAGAAATACGGCAAGGAAGGCGCAAAGGACAGAATTTTCGTTACGACAGACCGCGAAAAGGGCACTCTCAAGTCTTTCTCCGATGACGAGGGCTACGAGACCTTTGTTGTTCCGGACGACGTTGGAGGACGCTTCTCGGTTCTCACACCCGTCGGACTTCTTCCCATCGCTGTTGCGGGCATTGATATAGATCAGCTCATGAAGGGTGCCGAGCAGGCAATGGTTGACTATTGCGATCCCGACATTGAAAAGAACGATTGCTACAAGTATGCCGCCATCAGAAATATCCTGCTCAGAAAGGGCATCAACACCGAGATCCTCGTTTCCTACGAGCCTTTTGCGCAGATGTTCAGCGAATGGTGGAAGCAGCTTTACGGCGAGAGCGAGGGTAAGGAGAACAAGGGTATTTTCCCCGCATCAGTTGTGTTCTCCACCGATCTGCACTCACTGGGGCAGTATATCCAGGAGGGTCAGAGAGTTCTTTGCGAGACAGTACTCAGCATCAAGGATGCAGGAACGGTTCTTGAGATTCCCAATGACGAAAACAACATAGACGGCCTCAACTTCCTTTCCGGTCATGAGCTTGATTTTGTAAATAAGAAGGCTATGCAGGGAACACTCTTTGCTCACATGGACGGCGACGTTCCCAATACCGTTATCGAGCTTGACCGCAGAGATGAGTTCTCTCTTGGCTATATGATCTACTTCTTCGAGAAGGCTTGCGCTATTTCGGGCTATACTCTGGGCGTAAATCCCTTCAACCAGCCCGGCGTTGAGGCATACAAGAAGAATATGTTCGCACTTCTCGGCAAGCCCGGCTACGAGGAGCAGAAGACGGCTCTTGAGGCAAGATTAAAATAAAATTGCACAAAAATCAAAAAATATCTTGCAATTTTTGGGGCAATATGTTATAATATACTCACAGGTAGGAAATCCGACAGCTTACGTAGCTGTTTCGACCTAAATTTCTCTTTGGAGGTACAAATATCATGTTAAAACTCATTGTTGGTGTCAAGGGCACAGGCAAAACAAAGACGCTCATCGCTATGGTGAACGAGGCTGTTCAGTCTTCTTCCGGTAACGTTGTATGTCTTGAAAAGGGAACAAAGCTCCGCTTTGACGTAAAGCATCAGGCGAGACTTATTAATACAAACGATTATTGCATTTTTGATGCACAGTCTCTGTACGGCTTCGTTGCAGGTATACTTGCAAGCAACCACGACGTAACAGACCTCTTCATTGACAGCTCTCTTAAGATCTGCGGCGGCGACGTTGCGGCTTTCGAGAACCTTGTTACAGAGCTCGACGAGCTCAGCGAAAGAACCGATACAAAGATTACGGCTACGCTTTCCTTGCCCATAGAAGAGGCAGGCGACATTATCAAGAAGTTTATGTAAAATTACATAAAACAATGGCGAGACCCTGTGTCTCGCCATTGTTTTATTTGCATGGGGACGGTTTACTTTGTGAATTTTTTCGTCGAAGATCCATCGGCAAAAAATGTGGTAGGGGAGGGGCTTGCTCCTCCCGTTTTTTACCATTCATATTTTGTCAGCTCGCCCGCTTCTCGAAGTCCCTCGAAATCTCTCTGCCTGAACACCTCGTAGACTGCAATGGCGGCGGAGTTTGAAAGATTGAGACTGCGCAGGCTGTTCCGCATGGGAATTCTCACGCAATGAGATTTGTTAGCGTGTAAAAGCTCCTCGGGCAAGCCCTTTGTCTCCTTGCCGAACATCAGATAAACCTTTTCGGGGTATGTGATGTCCGTGTACTTTTGGGGTGCCTTTGTGCTGAAATAATAAATCTCCGCATCGGGATTTCGCGTATAAAAATCCTCGATATCCTTGTAGTAGGTAATGTCAAGCTGATGCCAATAATCAAGCCCGGCGCGCTTCAGCTTGGCATCGTCGATTTTAAAACCGAGCGGCTCGATCAGATGAAGCGACGCACCCGTTGCGGCGCAGGTGCGTGCTATGTTTCCCGTGTTCTGGGGTATCTCGGGTTCAAGTAAAACTATATTTATGTTGCTCATTTTTATGCTCCGATTTTAAATTTCTCGGTTGATTATATCACTTTTGACCTTGAATTTCAAGATTTGGCCGTAAAATATCCGTATTTTAATAAAAATTTACAAAAAGTTATAGCAAAGAAGACTATATAGTGATATAATAAAATGAATGTTTATGTTTATATCCCTTTGGAGGTAGAAATACATGGGACTTTTGGATAAGATAATCGGCACGTACAGCGAGCGTCAGGTAAAGAAGCTGGAGAAGACTGTTGACGCCGTTGAAGCACTTGCCGATAAATACGGCAAAATGACAAACGAGGAGCTTTCCGCTGTCACCCCTGTGCTCAAAGCGCGTTTGGCGGCAGGTGAAACTCTTGACGATATTCTCCCCGATGCCTTTGCGGCTATCCGCGAGGCTGATTTCCGCGTGCTTGGTAAGAGACCCTTCCGCGTGCAGGTTCTTGGCGGTATAATTCTCCACCAGGGCAGAATTGCCGAGATGAAAACGGGTGAGGGTAAGACCCTCGTTGCTACCATGCCCGCATACCTTAACGCACTCACAGGCGAGGGCGTTCACATCGTTACGGTAAACGATTATCTTGCACGCCGCGACAGCGAGGAAATGGGACGAGCTTACGAGTTTATGGGACTTACCACGGGTCTGGTCGTTCACGGTCAGACAAACGCCGAAAAGCAGGCGGCTTACCGATGCGACATTACCTACGGTACCAACAACGAGTACGGCTTTGACTACCTGCGTGACAACATGGCGGTATATAAGAGTCAGACCTTCCAGCGCGGACACGTTTTTGCAATCGTTGACGAGGTGGACTCTATCCTTATCGACGAGGCGAGAACTCCTCTTATCATTTCCGGCGAGGGCGACCCCTCCACCGACCTTTACGCAAAGGCGGATGCCTTGGTGCGTAATTTGAAAAAGACTGTTATAAAGGAACTTGACAAAAAGCAGGAAAACAAAGAGCTTGAAGACAGCTGCGACTATATCGTAGACGAAAAGGCGAGAAGCGTGACCCTGACCCCTTCGGGTGTTGCAAAGGCGGAAAAATTCTTCGAGCTTGAAAACCTTTCCGATCCCCAAAACTCTACCATCTATCACCATATAAATCAGTCTATCCGCGCATACGGAATCATGCACCGAGACGTTGACTACGTTGTAACTCCCGACAGCGGCGTTATGATAGTTGACTCCTTTACGGGTCGTCTCATGCCCGGCAGACGTTATTCAAACGGTCTCCACCAGGCAATCGAGGCAAAGGAAAGAGTGGACGTTCAGAAAGAGAACAGAACTCTTGCGACCATCACTTTCCAGAACTATTTCCGTATGTATAAAAAGCTGTCGGGTATGACCGGTACGGCTATGACCGAGGAAAACGAGTTCAGCGAGATCTACGGTCTTGACGTTGTGGAAGTTCCCACCAACAAGCCTATGATCAGAAACGACAGAAACGACGTGGTTTACAAGAACGTCCGCGGCAAATACATGGCGATAGTCGAGCAGGTAAAGGAATGTCACGCAAAGGGACAGCCTATCCTTGTAGGTACCGTTTCCATCGACAAGTCCGAGGAGCTTTCCGCGATGCTCAAACGAAACGGAATTCCTCATACCGTTCTTAACGCAAAATACCACGAAAAAGAGGCAGAGATCGTAGCCCAGGCAGGTAAGCTCGGCGCCGTAACCATCTCCACCAACATGGCGGGACGCGGTACCGATATTATGCTTGGCGGCAACCCCGAATATATGGCGAAAGCCCAAATGCGCAAGCAGGAGATTCCCGAGGAGCTTATTGCCATGGCAACGGGTACTACCGAAATCGACGATGAGAACGTAAAGGAGGCAAGACGCGTTTTTGCCGAGCTTTACGACAAGTATAAAAAGGAGATCGAGCCTGAAGCGAACAAGGTAAGAGAAGCGGGCGGTCTGTTTATTCTCGGCACGGAGAGGCACGAATCGAGACGTATCGACAACCAGCTCAGAGGCCGTTCGGGACGTCAGGGTGATCCGGGTGAATCCATGTTCTTCCTGTCCCTTGAGGACGATCTTATGAGACTGTTCGGAAGCGAGAGAATTTTGGCTATTGCCGAGACTCTGAAGCTTCCCGATGACACGCCTATCGATGCAAAAATTCTGTCCAACTCTATCGAGCGCGCACAAAAGAATATCGAGGACAGCAACTTCAAGCGCAGAAAGAACGTCATCACCTACGACGACGTAATGAACCAGCAGAGAAATATCATCTACACTCAGCGCCGTTCTGTGCTTGACGGCGACGATATGAAGGAGACTATCCTCAAGATGGTCGCATCGACCATCAGCGAGACCGTTGCAAGATACACCGTAGCAGAACTGCCCGCAGAGTGGGATCTCTCCGCCATTAAAGCAGACCTGAGCTACATTTGCTCCGAGGACGATCTGAAATATACGGACGAGGAGCTTGCAAAAATCAAAGCCGAGGACATTTCCGATGCGCTCATTGAAAAGGCAAACAAGATCTACGCGACCCAGGAGGAGCTGTTCACTCCCGACATTTTCAGAGAGGTTGAGAGAACCATTCTTCTCCGCAATGTTGACCTTAAATGGATGGATCATATCGACGCTATGGACGATCTCAAGGAGAGCATAGGACTGCAGGCTTACGCACAGCGTGACCCCGTGAACGAGTACAGGATCCAGGGTGCCGATATGTTTGACGAGATGATCGCGGACATCCGCGAGAACACCGTCCGCACGGTGCTCACCTGCCTGCCCAGAAAGGAAGCTATTGAGAGAAAGGCTGTTGCAAAGCCTATTATCGCAGGCTTTGCGGGCAATACCGTCAGAAAAAAGACGGCCAAGATAAATAACACCGTCGTAAAGAACGAAAAGGTGGGAAGAAACGATCCTTGCCCCTGCGGAAGCGGTAAAAAATACAAAAAATGCTGCGGCGCCAATGGCGCAGATGAAGATTAAGTAAGAAAGGAGATCACAATGGGCTACGGGCTTTTGTTTATCGGATACGCGGTAGCGTTTCTCATGTCTTTTAATTCATTCGGCTTTATTTTCAGAGCCATAGGTAGCCTTTTGGCGGTCTGCGGACTGAAAAAGCTTTGTCAGTTTGAAACGAAATATAATTTCTGCTACCTTTCGGCGTGGGCTATGTGCTTGGCCGCTATGGCAGAGGGTGTCGTGTTCCTTTTGGGGGACTATATGACTTTGCCCGAAAACCTGCAGAGCTACGTTTCAATGGCATTTTATCTGTTGTCTGTACCTTTTCACCTTATATTTTACAGAGCCACCGACGCTCTCTCAAAGGAGGTTGGACTTGACAGGATATCGGTCAAAAGCGCAAGAAACGCGGTATTTTTCGCACTTGTGGTGCTTTTGGCGTTGTCCTCCTTCGTCGCTCACTCCTTTGGCTGGACTTTCATCAATTATCTGTTTGGCGCTACTTTGATCGGTCTGCTTTTGCTGATCCTTTTGAACCTGCTCCTCATTTACTCCTGCTACAAGAATATCTGCGAGGAGGGCGACGAGGAAAACGCCGCAAAGCCGTCAAGAATACCCTTTATGAACAAGCTTTTTGAGGTGTCCGAAAAAAGACAGCAGGAGATCTACGAAAAGACCAAGGCATACGCCGAGGAACGCATAAAACGCGATAATGAAAAGAAACTTGAAAAGAGAAAGAAGAAAGGGAAGAAGAAATGAACGGACGTCTGAAAAAGAATCTGGGTCTTTGGGCCGTACCCCTTGCTTGCCTTTTTCTCTTTAATCCCGATATTGCCGTAGTCGACGTCCTGCCCGACGTTTTCGGTTACATAATCCTTTATTTTGCCCTTGAACAGTATTCCGAGATAAGCACGAAAATAGCCGACGCCCGCGAGCTTTTTAAGAGAGCGATCTATGTAAACGCGATCAAGCTCTTGACTGTTTTCGTTATTTTCGGCATGGTCATTGACAGCGAGATGCCCGTAACGCTTTTGCTTTTCTCCTTCGTTATGGGAATTTTGGATCTGGTTTTTATAATCCCGGGATACCTAAAGCTTTTCGGTGGGATACTTTACACGGGTGAACGTGTTGAGGGCGATTATATCCTTGGCAGAAAGTTGAAAAAGATGCTTGAAATTCCCGTGGGTGCAAGTGAGGCGCGCGTAAATTTCATCAATTACATAAACGAAAGACGTAAGAGAAAAAACAGATATATCCTTTCAAGAACCGAAAAGCTCAGAGGGTTTACATTGATATTTCTGTTTGTCAAGGTCGTGTGCACGGTGCTGCCCGAAGCTTCGTCGCTTCTCAATTACCGCACTTCCTCGGCACACGTAAACTACTACGATTTCGTCTA
The DNA here is from genome assembly GCA_045596925.1 of Eubacteriales bacterium. GTDB lineage: Bacteria > Bacillota > Clostridia > Oscillospirales > CAG-272 > SIG710. The sequence goes on along the minus strand of JAZODH010000006.1, from coordinate 2,513 downwards.
TCTTTTCAGAACCGTGGGAATCATCATAGTATTGATAGTTGGTGCAGTCTGGATGGTGAGAATGTTCGTCTATTTCAGAGGATTTACCAAGCACCGTCCGCTGATGGACAAACTCGAAGAGCAGTACAGGGAAGAGATACTTCCCAATAAGGCTTATCATATGAAGAAGCGTGTCTTCCGCACGCTTTTGATTGCCTCGGCATCGGTCATTTTCGCCCTTGATCTTTACTTTGATATGTATAATATCACACCCGATCTGATCGTGGGCATTTTGATGATCGCCACGGCGATTTATGCAAGAAAATATTTGAAGGAATGGAAGCTTCTTCTTGGCTTTTCCACACTCCTCGTGGCCGTTTCGGGATTTGCGACGTATAATCAATTTTATTTCTTTGAGAAATTCAATGCAGAAAAAATCTACCGCGATATTGACGACTATAACGCTTTCATGTCAATGGTCAAGAGCAATATTTTGGAGGGTGTTGTACTCGTTCTTTTTACCGCGGCGCTTATGTACGTTTTACGGCGCGTTATTCTGCGAACGACGAGTCTGACAAAGCCGGAAAGCTCGCCTTACGAGCAGGAAATGGCAAAAGCGGTCCACAGAGAGTTGACAAGGCATCTTATCGCGCCTGTCATCTTTGCGGCGGGAAGTGCTGCTTTGAACGCCGTTCACGTGTACTCGGTGGCATATCCGCTGGCCGAAAGATTCGGTGCAGGATGTATGATAAATTACGGTTTTTGCATAGCCTACGCAGCATCGGTAATTTACGCCATGTTTGAGATATATAACAACATGGAGTTTTCGCACTTGACCGAAGAATAAGAGCGCTTTTGCGGGACATACTATTTGTGCGGACCAAGTCCGTACAATAAAAAAGGAGATGTCCGGAATGCAAAACAATAATTATAACAACCAGAACAGCCAGAACAACAATCAGAACAACAGCCAGAACAGACAGAGCAACAACCAGAGCAACAATCAGAGCAACAATCAGAACAGCCAGAGCAACAATCAGAACAACAGCCAGAACAGACAGAGCAACAACCAGAGCAGCAACAGAAGCGACTATCGTTCCGATTCCAACAAGCAGGACAACAAGTTCTTTAAGTAAAAATATTTTTGCAAAAAAGAGCCCTTCGGGGCTCTTTTTCGCTTGAAAAAAATTGACGAATGGTGTATAATGGGAATAATGGATTTGTTGCCGTAAAACGGCAGAAACGGAGAACGGATTAAATGACTGAGGTATTAAAGGAAAGATACATAAAAGCAAAGCGTGCCCTTTTTGACGCGGCATATTCAAGCCTCAACGAAAAGCAGAGAGAGGCGGTGTTTACTACCGAAGGCCCTCTGCTCGTGCTTGCGGGCGCCGGAAGCGGAAAGACTACAGTGCTGGTCAAAAGAATAGCCTTTATCATAAAGTACGGAAACGCTTATTTCAACGATTTTGTGCCCGGATACATAACGGAAGAACAGGTGAAAAGTCTTGAAGCTGCGCTGACGCTTTCTCCCGAGGAGATAGAACAGCTTCTTCCCGTGTTCATCTCGGATCCGTGTCCCCCCTGGAAAGTGCTTGCCATAACATTTACCAACAAGGCGGCAAAGGAGATAAAGACCCGTCTTGCCGCCGCCTTTGAAAACGATGAAAATATCGCAAACGACATCTGGGCGGGAACCTTTCACTCGATCTGTATGCGGATCCTCCGCACTCACGGCGATAAAATCGGATACGCACCGGGATTTACCATTTACGACACCGATGAGGCAAAGAAGCTGGTGGCATCATCTATGAAAAAGCTGAATATAGATGATAAAGCATTGCCCATAAAGTCCGTCATGAACGAGATCAGCCGCGCAAAGGACAGACTGCTTACTCCCGAGCTTTTCAAAAACGAGGTGGGCACGGACTTCCGTCTGGGAAAAATATCCGCGATATACGCCGAGTACCAGCGTCAGCTTAAATGCTCAAACGCTCTTGATTTTGATGATATAATTGTGGAGACCGTCCGTCTTCTTCAGAATTTTGAGGATGTTCGGCAGTATTATCAGAACAAATTCAAATACGTTTGCGTGGACGAGTATCAGGATACGAATAAAGCGCAGTTTGTGCTTACTTCCTTACTTTCCGACGGATACCGCAACCTTATGGTAGTAGGTGACGACGACCAGAGTATCTATAAATTCCGCGGTGCGACTATTGAAAATATCCTCGACTTTGACCGCACTTACCGCGATGCAAGGGTCATTCGATTGGAGCAAAACTATCGCTCAACTCAGAATATTCTCGACGCGGCAAACCACGTCATAAAGAACAATTCGGGACGAAAGGGCAAGACCCTGTGGACTTCAAAGGGCGAGGGGGATCTTATCCACGTAAGACAGCTTGACGACCAGAACGCCGAGGCTCGATTTATCATTGATACGGTCAATTCCGCCGTGGCAAAGCACGAGCATTCCTATAAGGACTTTGCGGTGCTTTACCGTGTAAACGCCCAATCCAACACCATTGAAC
>JAZODH010000005.1:0-7871 GCA_045596925.1 Eubacteriales bacterium | reverse complement strand
GACTTAATAGAAGCAAACCAAATAACCTTTTTTATTTTATTTGATCCGTAAAGCAAATTCTCGAAAGCATGTAACGTAGCCGTCCGACTGGAAGGTGCCCAGATCTTGGCAGCGGTGAAGCCCGTAAGGTCTACAACTTCGTTCTTCACGTCGCCAACGTAAGTTCCGTCTTTATTGAAGGTTACGTGGGCAAAGGTGGTAAGAGCTTCGTTGTACGGGAACAAACCCTGATCGGCATTTGAAGTGCTCAGCGTGGTAATATTCTTATCCATGAGGATCGTCTCGGCATCCATGAATCTGGTAACCAAGCCCGCAATAGAGAAATCTTCACATGTGCATCCCTCTTCGAGACGGAATTCAACCGACTTAAAAGCATATCCATCAGATCTGAGCTGGTCGAATACCCATGCCATGGTGAAATATGCGCCGTTTGCAAGATCGTTCTTGGTGCCGGAAGTTACCTGATTCTCATTCCGTGCGCCATCAATAGTAGCAACACCCTCGGGCACGAACCACACGCCCTTGCCTGTGGTCTTGTTCCAATAGAATCTTCCGTTTTGAAGGTATGCAAGAGCAGGATACTTTCCGTCTGCCACCTTGTAGTCCTTATTGTTGATACCGATCATGTACCAACCGTCTTCGGCTCCATCGATATCCGAATAACCGGAATCGAGCCAGCCTGTTTCGCCCTTTTGAACGCCGGCGGGCAGATCCGTTTCAAAATTCAGTGCCGCAAAAGCGCATACGGACATAACTGCAGCCACAGCCAGTGTCAAAACAAGGGCAAGAAGGATTTTTCTTGTTGTTTTCATGATAACTTTCTCCTTAAAAAATAAGATTTTAGATAGTTAGACAATCTTACTTTTGTATTTTAACACTTTTTTCCTTGCAAGTCAAGAGTTACTGCTCAATTTTGACCCCATTTTCTAAATAATTGGTCATTTGCATAATTCGAAACGTCAAAAATTGGAACTTTTAACGAAAACCTTGAAATCTCTGTGTTTTTCTTGTGACAAGCGTATATTTTTCTCACAATTTTCTTTTGTTCCATCACCCCCGAGGTATACACATCGTCAAAGCCTCCCTCCGGGAGGGAGGTGGCACGCATAGCGTGACGGAAGGAGCCTGCGTAACCATATGATTCAACGGAATTTAACGTTTGCGCCCTCTCCCTCACCCGACTTTGTCGGGAGCTCCCTCCCGGAGGGAGCCTCATTGAGGCAGTGTCCATATGGGTTCATAATGTGGGATCGGAGTTATATTTTGGTAAATTTTCTCTTATTTTTCAATTTTGCTTGAATTTTTTTCTACTATATGTTATAATGGATCCGTATATTCGAATTTTTGCGGCTCGACCGCAGAAAAAAAACACAAAGAGGTACATTATGTTAAAGGATAAAAAAGTTTCTTATTCGGGCATTCAGCCAAGCGGTAATTTGACCATCGGCAACTACCTGGGCGCTCTGCGCAATTTCTCGCAGTACAGCGAGGAATACCAGACCTTCTACTGCGTAGTCGATATGCACGCCATCACTGTGCGCCAGGTCCCCGCCGAGCTGCGCCGCCGCACCTACGAGACCCTGGCCCTCTACATCGCCGCAGGTCTTGACCCCGAGAAAAACACTCTTTACGTTCAGTCTCACGTGCCCGCTCACGCAGAGCTGGCTTGGATCCTCAACTGCTACACCATGTTCGGCGAGCTGTCGAGAATGACCCAGTTTAAAGACAAGAGCGCAAAGCATTCGGACAACATCAACGCAGGTCTTTTCACCTATCCCACACTCATGGCGGCAGACATCCTGCTCTACCAGACCGACGTGGTGCCCGTTGGCATCGACCAGAAGCAGCACGTTGAGCTGGCACGCGACATCGCGGGACGCTTCAACCAGGCCTATTCCGAGACCTTCACCATTCCCGAGCCTATCATCTCAAAGAGCGGAATGAAGATCATGTCCTTGGCCGACCCCACAAAGAAAATGAGCAAGTCGGACGAAAATGCAAACGCCATCGTTTACATTCTGGACGACAAGGACACAATAATAAGAAAGTTCAAGCGCGCCGTTACCGACAGCGACACCTGCGTTCGCTACGGGGAAGGCAAGGACGGAATCAACAACCTCATGTCAATCTACTCCTGCGTCACGGCCAAGTCCTTTGAGGAGATCGAGCGCGAGTTCGAGGGGCGCGGCTACGGCGACTTTAAGCTGGCTGTGGGCGAGGCGGTAGCAGACACCCTCGCGCCCGTTCAGACCGAGCACGCACGTCTGCTGGCGGACAAAGCGTACCTTGAAACAGTCATGAAGAACGGTGCCGACACCGCCGCATACTTTGCGCAAAAGACGCTTTCCAAGGTAAAGAAAAAAGTAGGCTTCCTTATCTGAGCCGCTGATGTGAAAGGATATTTTCATCCATGAAAACTTTGATACAAGGACTGATGGCTGTGCTTTGCGCAGGCTTGCTGTCCTACTGCTGCACTCCGCTTATCCGCGTTCTGGCATACAGACTGCACGCGGTGGACGTTCCAAAGGACGACCGCAGAATGCACAAGATCCCTACCCCCAGAATGGGCGGAGTCGCCATCTTCATCGGCATCTGCCTGACAATGCTGGCGTTCTGCCATCCCTCGGACTTCATCACCTCCGCCCTCTACGGAACGCTGATGATGGTAGTTATGGGCGTTTTTGACGACATCTTCTCGCTCAACGCGTTTCTGAAGCTGGGCGTTCAGGTGGTCGCCGCGCTTTTGGTGGCGCTGAACGGCGTGTGCGTAAAATTCATCTCTATCGGAGATAAATTTTACTCGTTCGGCAACTGGTCGATCCTTATTACCGTCATCTGGATCGTGGCGCTGACTAACGCCCTCAACCTCATCGACGGTCTGGACGGACTTGCGTGCGGTGTTTCGATAATCTGTTCGATCTCCCTGCTTTTCGTCACCCTTATCGTGGGCGACGTGCAGGCGGCTCTTATTACCGCCATAATCGTTGGCGCGTGCCTTGGCTTCATGCCCTACAATATGCACCCCGCCAAGATCTTTATGGGAGACAGCGGGTCTCAGCCCCTGGGCTTCCTTTTGGCGGTGCTTTCGGTACAGGGGGTTTTCAAGACCTCGACAGCTCTGTCCTTCATTATTCCCTTGTCCATCTTCGCGCTGCCGCTTTTTGACACTACCTTTACGATCCTCCGCCGTATCCTTCACGGAAAAAGCCCCTTCTCGGCGGACCGAGGACACATTCATCACCGACTTATCGGTCTCGGCTTTGGTCAGAAAAAGAGCGTTCGCATTCTCTATTCGGTCTGCGGCATCATGGGCTGCGCGGCGGTGCTTCTCTCCCTTGAGCAGTATGTACCCGCGGTCATCATGCTCGTAGCAGGCATCACCGTTTTTCTCATAAGCGCAGCTGTTTACAAGCGACCGCACTTCCGTCCGCTGACGGGTATGTTCGACCAGATCGACGCCATCGAGTCGGGCGTCAAGACCATGGACGAGGCAAAGGCTGCCGACCTTATCTGCAAAAAGCCCGACAGCGAGCAAACAAAAGAATAAAGATTTTTCTTCGAAAGGAGTGATCCCGGGTCATGGCAAAAAGACGCAAGCAGACCGAGCAGGTCAGCGTGCTGACAAAAGGCGGCGCCGTCGGCGCACTTATTATGGTGCTGGTGGCGGTTTTCGTGTGTGTTGTGGCGATCACTCTGCTTTACGCCATCGGCAACCGACAAACGGACGCGGGACGGGATCCGTCAAAGGAAACAGACCCCGCAGGCGACCTTTTGGATATAGAAAATCAGCTGAGGGAGCTTTTCCCGCAGGAGCTTGAATACGTTCCCACCCCCGATTTCTCCGACGCGCAGGCATTTGCGCAGTACAACACCAAGACCACTTATTACCGAGAGTGTACGGTCACCCGTTCGGACGGCGAACGCAAGACCGAGCAGACCCTGCAGATACTGCGGGACGGCGATCTTTACAACATCAAGACCGTCGAGGACGGAGTGGTTGTGGAGACTCTGATCTCGGACGGCAAAAAAGCCTGCATTATAAACGAAGTGACCGGAGGTATTTCATACTGTCCTCTCGGCAACGAGTTCACGGTCGAAAGACTTGCAGGGCTGACCGATCACCGTGACATCGTTTCACTTGTGTCGGACTATTCCGCAGGCGGTGAGGCAAGGGAGAAAACAGGACTTTCGTCTCTGTCCCTTTCCATGTTCCGAAACAAGGGCTCGAATATGCTGGTCATCAATCTTTCCCGCCCGGACACGGAAACGCGCGAGATCTACTATTATTACCTGGATTACGGCTACATTTATCACACCGAGGTCAGCCTGGCAGGTGTCGGTATATTCTCCATAAACACCACCGTGTTCACGGTTGACATTTCGGAATACGAAAAACCCGATTCCTTTGTTTTTCCCGACTGATTCGGAAAAGGCGACGACTTGGGAGCAACTTGAGAGCAACTTGGGGGCCCCTTTGAAAAGGCTCTCCCAAACCCCTGCGAAACTTTTAAAAGTGGGCAAAGGGACAGACGTATTGTCCTCACAAAGTAAAAAACGACGGCTGAACGCCGTCGTTTTTGTTTACGAAAAAAAGGCAACCCCCTGCCGTGGCAGGGGGTTTTTAATCAATAATTCAGATTTGTTTATGTGCTAAATTAAGCTGCGAAAACCTTCTTGCCCGCGATAACTGCGCCTGCAAGAGCGATAACTGCAACTACGCCGATAGCCCAAGCTGCAACGTTTGTTTCGGGGGATGTTGCCGCACCTGTGTAGATAACTGCAACGTATGCGATGTTATCGGAAGCTACGGGAACTGTTGCGGATACGTTGGAGCCTGCAACTGTTGTTGTAACGGCTGTGTAGGTCTTTGCCTCGGGATCGTAGGAAACGATCTTGGGAGCGTTTGCCTCTGTGATACCGGGAACGTTAAGAGTTACTGTTGTTGTCTTGATGGTTGCCTTTGCAGCTGTGTCTGCAATAGTAGCAACTGTGGGAGCTGTGTTCTTGAGAACAGTCTCGCCTGTGAGAACCTTAACACCAACCTCGCTCAGAACGAGCTTAGCAGCCTGGAAGAGCTTGTAGTCAGCTACGCCGACCTTCTCCTGAATGCCTGCAGTTGTGCTGATGGGAGCTACCCAGTCAGTCTTAACATCCTCAACGATCTCGAGGTCGAACTCTTCAGCGATCTTCTCAAGAGCCGCAGCAGAAAGATTACCGCCCTCAACCTCAACGCCTGCAACGTCTGTAAGTGTAACGTCACCAACAGGGCTGTTTGCAGCGAAAGCTGTTGTAGCAAGGCAAGCTACGAGCATGGAAAGAACTACGAGCAGGGAAACTAACTTTTTCATGATTTTTTCTCCTTTGAAATATAAAATTATTGATTTACCTTTTGGGAATTTATAAGCACAGCCAACACAAGAAACCGCTTTGAGGAGGTCTTCATGCAGGTTGACAGTGTAAGAATTTTATCGGTCTCGTGGTCGATCTCAACGCTTTTGTCGATGACCGCGCGGGGGTCTTTTACCGCCAGCACGTCCCCGATGAACCTTTCGTGTGCGTCGTCACCCCTGTAAGAGCGGAGCACGTGGCGCGTGCTGAAGGGGACCGCCGCAAAAATCTTATATTCAAGCACTTTGTCTGGCGTGTAGACATATACGTTTTGGTGGTGCTCGAAATATTCTTTATCCGAATAGTTTAGCAGGGTGCCGAACTTGGAATCGTCAAACATATAGTGGCCGTACAGCACCGTGTTTTTGTCGGTGAAATCACGGCTGTTGTAGTTCTCCGAGAAAACGCAGCCCGAAACGTCGTATTTGCCGTTTACCGAGCGGCGCACATAGTAGCTGTTGTTTTTGGGGTGCTGTACCACGGGGTAAGCCAGCTTGGTCTCGGGTATCTCCACCCAGGCGTAAATGTCCTTCGAGACACCGTAGAGGATATCGAAATCGATCATGACCTGAGTTTTTACGTCCTCGCCCGCGTCGGGAGGCGAGACGGGGTCGTCCTCTCCCTGAGCCGTGCCCGTTTGCAGGGGCGCGCCGGGGACGGGTATCTCAACTCTTGCCTGTTCATAAACGTCGTCAAGAGAAGCGTTCAGAATGTAATGGTAAGCCGCAAAGCCAAAGCACGCGGCCAAGACAAGGCAAAAGAGAATGAACAGACAAAGCCACAAAACCTTATACCACTTGGCTTTTGTAGACATTATTTCAACCTTCTTTTACGTAGAAAATATCAATTATCATACGATACAGCTCGTCGGTGTCGGGATAGAACATATCCGCGTTCTCCTCGCTGTCCTCGGTGTTACCCGGCACGGTCTCCCCTGCGACAGAGCAAAATTCTATCGTATATTTGGAAATATCCGTCGCCATGTAGACCGCTTCGGAGGCGGTAATATCGGTGCAGGATTTTTCTGTTACTGCATTGTATATGTCGCCGACCAAGGAAAAATCACCGAGCATCTTCTTTTTTGCCTGTTCAACGAAGAGCTTCAGATATTCCTGCTGTCGGGTGATCCTGGATGCGTTGGTACCGTCCCCGACCTCTTTTCTTGCCGAAAGGTAAGCTATCGCTTCCTTGTCAAGCAGGGTCAGAGTGGTGCCCGCGGTGTATTCCGTCTTGTTCAGCTTCATATCCACATCAAGAGTCACCGTGACTCCGCCGATCATATCGTTGACCGTACCCACGGCAGGCATTGCCAGAGCATAGTAGCCGTTGACGGGAACTCCAAAAAGAAGCTCGGAGACCGCCTCGGATGCCAGCTCAATGCTTTTTTCTCTGCCGTCACCGTAGGAATAAGCTCTTGCGATCTGTGTGTCGGAGGTGCCTAAGGGAGCACCCTCTCCGTCGTATGCCTTGACGGGAACCACCGTATTTCGGTCGATCTGAATAACCGTCAGCTTGGAGTTCTTTTCGTCAATGACGCCAAACAGGATAACGTCGGAAAACCCTCCGCCCGCATATTCCTTTTCGGGGTTGCCAAGCTCGTCTTGGTCGATGCCGAGAAAGAGGAAGTTGGTAAGATCCTTGTTGTAGCGATAGGTCTCTCCGTTGAGCCTTATAACGTCGGGGTCGTAGATATAATCGTTATACTTATCGGGGTCCTCGCGCCTGTCGGCCAGACTGTTCTTGCCGATCTCTCTCATAGCAAGCAAAACGCCCGCAACGGTTCCCGCAAGAATGATGAAAACCGCAAGCAAGCCTGCGGTGATGATCCTCAGAACCTTGAGCGTTTTGTTCCCTTTGGCCGACTCCGTCTCTTCGACCTTGTTTTCCTCAATCTTATCTGCCAAAGAAACGCCTCCCGACTCGTATTCACGTCAATTATATCACCCCAAAATCCTCTTGTCAAGGGGTACGGTAAGAAAAATCTCCCCGAAAAGGGAAATTCGGAGAGATTTTCCGGAAATCAGTTCCAATATTTGCGGTCGAGGCTTCGGTAGCGGATAGCCTCGGCGATGTGTTCCTCCTCCACGTTTTCGGACAGAGCAAGATCTGCCACCGTGCGCGAAACGCGGATGATCCTGTCAAATGCCCGGGCAGAAAGTCCGCAGGCATCAAAGGAGGAGCGCAGGAACATAAGAGCGCCGTCGGTTATGTTCAAAAGTGCTCTCGTCTGTGAAGGAGTCATCTGTGCATTGCAGTACGTCCCCTTTTCGGCAAAGCGTTTTTGTGCGAAGGCGCGTGCCGCAATAACTCGCGCGCGGATCGCAGACGACGGCTCGGAGGGTGCAAAATTCGTCAGCTCGTCCATGGACAGAGAGGGCATTTCGATCTGAATATCTATTCGGTCCAGCATAGGTCCGCTGACCTTGGATATATATTGCTTGACCGCGCCCTTGGGGCAGGTACATTTTTTCAGAGGGTTTCCG
>JAZODH010000004.1:0-56941 GCA_045596925.1 Eubacteriales bacterium | reverse complement strand
ATTTTGAGGACGTTCGGCAGTATTATCAGAGCAAATTCAAATACGTTTGCGTGGACGAGTACCAAGACACGAACAAGGCTCAGTTTGTGCTGACGTCTCTCCTCTCCGACGGACGGCGCAACCTTATGGTAGTAGGTGATGACGACCAGAGTATCTATAAATTCCGTGGCGCAACTATTGAAAATATCCTTGATTTCGACCGTACTTACCGCGATGCAAGGGTCATTCGCCTGGAGCAGAATTACCGATCCACTCAGAACATTCTGGACGCGGCAAACCACGTCATAAAGAACAATTCGGGGCGCAAGGGTAAGACCCTGTGGACTTCAAAGGGCGAGGGTGATCTTATCCACGTAAGACAGCTTGACGACCAGAACGCTGAGGCTCGATTTATCATCGACACGGTAAACTCCGCCGTTGCAAAGCACGAGCATTCTTATAAGGACTTTGCGGTGCTTTACCGCGTGAACGCCCAATCCAACACCATTGAACGCGGACTTGCGAAAAGCGGCGTGCCTTATAGAGTGCTGGGGGGAACGAGATTCGCGGACAGAAAAGAGATCCGCGACATCGTGGCATATCTCCAGCTCATAAACAATCACGCGGACAGAGAGCGTTTTTTGCGAATCATCAACGAGCCAAAACGCAAGATCGGTCCCAAGGCTATCGAGGCTATCATTGAGATCGCGGACGCCGAGGGTATGAGCCTGTTTGAGGTCTGCGAAAAGTCGGCAAACTACACGGCACTTGGCAATTACGTGTCCAGACTTCGGGAATTTACCGACGTTATAAACCACCTGTCAAGCCTTGTTGGCGAGGTCTCCTTGGAGGTGCTCGTAAATCAGACCCTGGACAGAACGGGCTACCGTCAAATGCTCATCGATGCGGGCGAGGAGGAGGCGGAGCGCCTTGAAAACCTTGAGGAATTTATTTCGGGCGTCATCGAATATTCCCAGGCAAACGAGGAGCCGACGCTGACGGGCTTCCTTGAGGAAAACGCCCTCGTTGCCGACGTTGACCGTTACGACGACACGGCGGACGCGGTGGTGCTTATGACCATTCACTCCGCAAAGGGACTTGAATTTCCCGTTGTTTTCCTGCCCGGAATGGAGGACGGCATCTTCCCGGGAATGCAGTCGATACTTGATACGAGTGAGCTGGAGGAGGAACGTCGTCTGGCGTACGTTGCCATTACCCGTGCCCGTGAAAAGCTTTACATAACACACGCAAGAAGCCGTTTGCTTTACGGCAGAACCCAGTACAACCCCTGCTCACGCTTCCTCGAGGAGATACCCGAGAAGCTGACTGAAAAGGAAAAGCCCGTTCAGTATCAGATCCCCTCGAACACGGTGGGATACGCACAGAGACGCGCGGTTACACCGAGCACGGGCGGAAGTATTACCGTCGGCAAGCAGATATTTACAAGACCTGCTGCCACAGGCTCGGTGCAGACATTTACAGAGGGTGACAGGGTAATGCACATGACCTTCGGCGAGGGCGAGATCATGAAAGTGACTCCCATGGGAGCGGACACCCTTTACGAGATCATCTTCGACCGCGTCGGCACCAAAAAGCTTATGGCGACCTACGCAAAGCTTAAAAAGCTTTGATGCCGTCGCCAAGGAGTAATTAGAAAAAACAAAAATCCGTCTTCAGAGGGCGAGTATTTGTAAATTGTTACAATATTTTAGAAAATCTGTATTTTTATACAGAAAATCCTTGACATTTGTCGATTCTTGTATTAAAATATCTGTATAAAATTGCAATAGAAAAAATATTTCTTTCAAAAAAGGTTAATTTTATCTAAAATTCCGGAAAGGGGAATGAAAATATGAATTTTAAGAACAAGTACCTTGCAGAAGTTTATGCAAGCGTAGAAAAGAGAGACCCCGATCAGCCCGAATTTCTCCAGGCTGTTGCGGAGGTTCTTGAATCCCTTGAGCCTGTGCTCGAGAAGGATCCCGAGATCGAAAAGTCCGGCGTGATCGAAAGAATGGTCGAGCCTGAGCGCCTGATCATGTTCAGAGTTCCGTGGGTAGACGATAACGGCAAGCCCCAGGTCAACCGCGGTTACAGAGTTCAGTTCAACTCTGCTATCGGTCCTTACAAGGGAGGACTTCGTTTCCATCCCACAGTTAATGCTTCCATTATGAAGTTCCTGGGCTTTGAGCAGACCTTTAAGAACAGCCTTACAGGCCTCCCCATGGGCGGCGGTAAGGGTGGTGCCGATTTCGACCCCCGTGGCAAAAGTGATGCCGAGGTAATGCGCTTCTGCCAGAGCTTCATGACAGAGCTTTCAAAGCACATCGGTGCTGACACCGACGTTCCCGCAGGCGACCTGGGTGTCGGCGCACGCGAGATCGGTTATATGTTCGGTCAGTACAAGAGACTTCGCAACGAGTTCACAGGCGTTCTTACAGGTAAGGCACTGGCATCGGGCGGTTCTCTTATCCGTCCCGAGGCAACAGGCTACGGCGCGGTTTACTACGTTGTTGAGATGCTCAAGTCCTTTGGCGACGACATCAAGGGCAAGACCTTTGCTGTTTCCGGCTTTGGTAACGTTGCATGGGGTACCGTTAAGAAGGTTACAGAGCTTGGCGGTAAGGTAGTTGCTATCTCCGGTCCTGACGGCTATGTTTACGATGCTGACGGTATCAACACCGAGGAAAAGATCAACTATATGCTTGAAATGCGCGCGTCCGGACGCGACAAGGTTCAGGATTACGCAGATAAGTTCGGCGTTCCTTTCTTTGCAGGCGAGAAGCCCTGGGGACAGAAGGTTGACATCGCAATGCCTTGCGCAACTCAGAACGAGGTCAAGCTCGAGGACGCAAAGAAGATCGTTGCAAACGGTGTTAAGTACTATGCTGAGGTTTCCAATATGCCCACAACTGCAGATGCAGTTGCATATCTCCGTGAGAACGGTGTTATCATTGCTCCCTCCAAGGCAGTTAACGCAGGCGGCGTATCCGTTTCCGGTCTTGAGATGAGCCAGAACTCCATGCGTTACAGCTGGACAGAGGAAGAGATCGACGCCAAGCTCAAGCAGATCATGGCGAACATCTTCAAGAACTCCTTTGAGGCTGCTAAGAAGTACGGCATGGACGGCGACCTGGTTTCAGGTGCTAACATTGCAGGCTTTGAAAAGGTCTACAACGCAATGAAGTGGCAGGGCCACGTTTAATAAAAGACTACATAAGAAAAGCCGATGCGGAAATCCGCATCGGCTTTTTTTATGTCTGATTATTTGCTGTGGATAATAACTCCGCTTTCCCAAGGACCGTAGGGACAAACGGGAACGTCTCCGACCGTCATAATTGTGTAAACGCCGTTGGTCTCGGTAAAGCCCGTCTTTCCGGATTTTCCGATGATGTCGTTTGTCTTGACCTCGTCTCCGACCTTTACGTTGATAGAATCAAGGTGCAGATACCAGGTCTTAAGACCAAATCCGTGGTCGATGACTACCATCTTTCCGCCAAAGACCGTCTGGTCCGCGTAAACGACCTTTCCGTTATTGCAGGCGGGAAGATCGATTCCTGCGTTGCACTTGAAGTCAACGCCGATGTTTCTGTAGCTTTCCTTTGTGGAAGAAATTGTACGCATATGACCGAAACCGCAAACGATGGTCGCAAGACCGATACCGTCGGGCTTGGGCTCGTAGTCGATGAAAATGCCGTCGAAATACTTTGTTTCAGAGCTTTCGGCACACAGCTCGGCATAGATCTTGTCAAACTCTGCCATTGCCTCTTCGGAGCGTCTGTTCGTAGCTACCAGCTCGCTCATGGTGTGTGTCTTGTTGCCGAATTTCTTCGTGCCGATCTCAAGGGTGATGGGCTGAGAGACAGAACCGTAGGACAGGGTAAACTGATATGACTTGTGTTCAAGCTCGGCCTTGATCGGAACGAGAGCCACTACCTTGTCACCGTCGCGGTAGAAGGTGGGGGTAAATCCGATGTCAGGTTCGCTTGTGAAGGTCACGCGGGAGGGATCGGATACGTTGTAGCCTGTGATTGTAACGAAATCACCGCGGTCTATCGTTGTCTCACCCAGATAGAACTCGGCACCTGCCAGAAGCGCGGCCTTGAAATTGTAGGTAGCGTTTCCGTGGTAAGCTCTTGATTCGTCCTCGTACCAGTGGGCGGTGATCATGAGCGTAACAGTGCCGTTATCGCCCAGCGCGATTTCGGAAAGATCGGTGACACCCTGCTGTTTAAAGATCTCGTTTGAATCCTTGTCCAGGACGATAACGTCGTAATCGTCTGCGGGGGCTGCAAAATCAAGTGAGATTCCACCCTCCATATCGTAGGAGATGATCTCATTGGTAGTCTTGAATCCCTTTATTGCAACGGGATTTTCACCGTCTGCATTGTACGTCCATTCAACCGATGCGGGAATGATCTGTTCGGTTCCCGCCGCCGTGTAGAGAAGAGGCAGGGTAACGTCCTCACTTGTGACGTAGAGGAAGTTGGCGTAAGGGGTAGCGAGGAACTTCAGAACATCCTCGTTTCTGAGCTTGTAGCCCTCACCCTTTGCGCTCACGTAGTAGCTCTGGTCGCCGTTCAGTTTGAGATAATACTTACATTCCTCGGTTACGCTTCCGCTGTAGAATGTTACCATGAAGAATTTTTCATCCTTGAGGGGCTCGGGAAGCTCGGATATGGGGGTAGCGTTTTCACTTAAAGCAATGACCGCCGCAACATCGTCGGGACTGTCCTTTTTGATTATCTCAAAAACATTTTCCTCGTCGTAGCTGATCTTCACCTTCTCAACGTACTTCGCTGTAATCGGCGCATTGTTGGTGGCAATGTAGTTGGCGATGGCGATATACGTGGGAATGAAAATCAAAAGAACTGCGATAATAGCTATGATCGTCTTCTTCATTTGCACAATCTCCTTTTGGGAATAACATTATACATCATATATTATACAACAAAATTCGCGCGAGGTCAAGTGCAAATTTAATATATTCCATTAAGTGTTCGTGGTCTTTTGCTTATTATCAGGCACGGTTGCCTTGTCCTTTACGATCTGCGCCACCCACGGAGAGGTTTTCCATGTCTGAACCGTACAGCATCCGCCCTCATGGTACAGCGTGACCGTGTTTCCGCGTATTTCCCAAAATAATATTTCATCGTAAGCAAATCTGAATTTTTTTGGAGCGGACAGGAAGTTTTGTGGAATTGAAATGCCTGAGACGAAATCATCCTGTAAAATTATGTACGACCTTCTCATATAAAGCGTTTTCCATATCGGAAACAGTGCTGCGGCGGTAAAAAGCCAAATGAAAACAGATTTTGGTGAAAAGAGAAAGAAGAGCAGGATTTCACACGCCGCCCAAAGAGAAAATGTAATGACTGTGTTTATTATGGGATAAAGTCCCGATGTGCTGAATATAACCTTGTTTTTCATTTTAAACCTCCCAAGATCTGTCTGATAAATGATCTTGCGGCGATTTTATCATGTGTTTTCCGATTTGTAAATATGCTTTTGCCCACAGGTGGATTTGGAGCTTTGAGAGGTGGAAATTGGGGTGTGAAAATTAAAAGTGCTGATTGTAAGGCCCCTTTGTGTAAAGGGGGCTGTCACCGCAGGTGACTGGGGGATTGATTTGTCGCAAACAAATATAATTTCACAATCCCTCCGTCATTTTCTGACGAAAATGCCACCTCCCTTTACACAAAGGAGGCAAAAAAGCGCCGGATTTATTATAATTTTTCCTACAAAGCGTCAAAAGCGTAATTATTCAACCTCCAAGCGTGAATAATCGGTTGAAACAACATGGAAGGGAATGTAAAATATAAATGTAAAATTATGTCTCACCGGCTTGACAAGGTCGGAGAAAATAATGTAAAATATACTTATTCTGAACCAAGGAGAAATGAAACATGAGAATAAAAAGAATTTTAGCTCTTTTAGTCGCACTTTCGGCGTTGCTTCTTCTCATAGCGGGCTGCGGAATGCCTGAAAAGAAGGATGACGGCAACTCGCCCGAAACCACGCCTCCCGATAACCAGACATTGGTTGATGAGGCTGACGCCGTTCCTTTCGGTGACTTCGTTATTATCCACGGCAAGGACGCCGACCAGGATATGCTCGACGTTGTCAGCGACTTCAGAAAGAAGCTCATGATCCTCGTTGGCGGAAAGGCCCCTAACGTAAATACTGATAAAAAAAGCGAGAGCGCGAAAGAGATACTTATAGGAAACACCAACCGCAAGACCTCTTCCGGAATTTTGAGAACTCAGTTCCAGATCTCGTACAAAGACGGAAAGCTGGCTATTCTGGGCGGAAGCGACAAGGCTATCTCTGAGGGCGTTGCGTATTTCCTTGAGAATCTTACCTGCAAGAAGGGCGTTCTCTGTGCCGACGGATACGTATATACCTCTCCCAAGGGAGACAACTATAAAGTGTCCTCAATTACAATCGGCGGCAAGAAGCAGGGAAGTCTACCCGTGTATGATGCTTTTGAGAGCAAGTCCTTGCTTGGAAATGCTCTCGATTCTATTGAGACCGCTGCAGGAATCCCCTGCGAGCTTGTTGATTCAGCCGAAAAGGCAATTCTTGTTTTCACCACGGATGCAAAAAGCCACGGCCTGACCGAGGACGATTGGGCGGTTAAAACAAAGGACGGCAAGCTCTATATAGTTGCCTCCACCGAATACGGTAAGCAGGACGCAGTAGCTTACATTCAGTCTCTTATGGCAGACGCTTCCGGTGATTTTGCCTTTGCTGACAAGACCGCAAAGGTTATGACAAAGAAAGAATTCCTTAGCCGGGATCAGCTTGTGATTTTCCCTGAATATCCCGAACAGCTCAGACGTAATTACGATTATAAGGTAACGGTATCTCAGGGCAACAAAAGCTCTCAGATCCCCGTATACAACCATACCATGGAATACGACCTGCGCGACAGAGGTGCAGGCGGCGATATGTACCGCCGTTTCTCACAGTTTGCCTTCTCGGGCAAGCAGGTAAGAGTTGACATCAAGGTTGGCCGCGATTTCTCCTCCTATACTGTCATGCCCTCCGCAAAGCAGTTCAAGACCGAGTATAAGGATGGCGTGATCTCCGTATTCCTTGACAAGCCCGACTATTTTGCAGTCAGACTTGACAACGATGACAACAGCATCATCTCGATCCTTGCCGACTATCCCGAGTTTTATCGTGAGCTTCCTTCAAAAGAAGATCCCAACGTTCTCTGGGTCGAGGGATGGTATGAAGTAGACAAGGGAGTTCTGGAATTTAACGGTAAGACAAAGGATCAGATCATTTACATAGCTCCCGGATCCGTTCTTAATGCAAGAATTGACTTTGCATTCGGAGCTAAAAACTGTAAGGTGCTTGGTCTTGGTGCTATCGTTGACCCCTTTGAGAACATATACGAGTACGATATTACCTACGGCGGCTCCGAGGGCGGACATACAATGGTCCACCTTTACGGTTACGACCATCTCTATGACGGTCCCGTGATCCTTGACGCCCGTACCTTCAATATTACGGGTTGCGGTAATAATATCACTGTCCGTAACGCAAAGATCCTTTCTACAATGATGACCACCGACGGTATTTCTCTGTTCAACGGAGAAAACTACGACGTTGACCACTGCTATGTCTATTGCGGAGATAACGCGATCGTTTATTCTACCAACGACGGTCCCGGCAAGGGCTCTGTAAACTATAACGATATCACTATCGGTACCACCTGCGCAGCTATTTTCCCCCAGGGACATACAAACGACGGTGTTCTGACGAACATCTACGTATTCCGTGCGGATGCGGCGATCATAAATTGCACTCTCGGCGGAACGAAGGCAACTCACGAGCTTACGGTGAAGAACCTTGATGCTATCGACTGCACATATACGCAGCACTTCTTCAGCAGCAATAAGCTGGGCACCGAAGAAAAGATCTTCACCTTTGAGAATATCTCACTGCCGTATTTCCTTGGTGTAAAGGACGGACATAATATAGCCGGCCAAGACGTAACAAACAAGCTTGTGAGCCTTAGCAACAGTAGTGGAAACGCATATGCTGATAACTATAAGGTCACTCTTAAAAACATCTATATTGCAGGCAGAGAGGTTGAGGACCTGGACGACGTTACCGTGATAGACCAGGGCGAGGAGAACGTCATCACCCTTGATAACGACGGTACCTATACCCCTGCTCCCGTAAACCGTCACGAGGTCAATTATGATTTCAAGGGCAACGTATATATAGGACAGAGACTTCTTTCCTTTAAGAACGATACTATCGTTGAGGGCAATGATTTCTATCTTTCCGCCGACGAGATCGCAGAGTACCTGCGCACCGATGCGAATCTGACCACCTCTGACAAGAACGGCGCAAAATACGTAAAGGCTTCCGATCTCGTGTCTGCGGGCGCGGCTGTTTCGGTTGAAACAAAGGATAACGATCTTTATATCACTCCCGTATACAACGGTGAAAACCTGCTTCTTCCCGACGAAGGCGAGATCAGCTATTTCTCCGAGGAGACCTGCTTTAACGTCGACCTTCTCGCAACAGATGATGACGGCGAAATAATTTATACGCTCAAGTCCTTCAAGCAACAGTACAAGGGCGGAATTTCCCGTAAGATAACAAACGAAGTCAAGATGTACGGTGAAGGAAAGTATACGGTCAGCTTCGAGGTAAGAGGCTGTGTTTCGAGCATCCTTAAATTTGGTTATTCCAGCGATGATGCTGACACAGCTCTCAAGACAAAGCTGTCCGACGTTGTGATAGACACTCGTTGGAACGAGATCGAGATCGACATTTTTGTAACGGATGCTGAGGTTCAGGCAGACAGCGTTACGTTCTACGTCAGAATGGACGGCGACACTTCTCTTGACTATTTTGAGATCAGAGATATCAAGCTTGTAAAAGCAGAATGAAAAAATCTTCGGGAGGCGGTTGTTCGCCTCCCGTTTTTTTGTTGAAAACAGAGAAATTTTTATTGTTTCATTGACAGAAAATGATATGAATGGTAAAATTATCCCAAAAAAACAGGGAGGAAGAAAACCATGAAAAAGATACTTTTGATGTTGATCGTTCTGGCAATTTTGCTGGCGGCAGTATCCTGCGGGGGCGCCTCGGACAAGGACCAAGACATGCAGATGCCGGACGCGACCGAAAACGGTGTGGAAAGTGACACTGTGAAGCGAGCATTACATTGAGGATTGGTACGAGACGGAAAACGGAATATGGGAGATAACAAAGTCTGATACTACTGTATATATCGCCCCCGGTGCGGTGGTCAATGCACGCATTAAATTTGACGGCAGTAATTTCAAAAATTCGAGAGTTATCGGTCGCGGCGCCATAATCGATCCTTTTGGAAATCTGAATAAAACGGATATACGACAAGGCGGTACCGAAGGCGCGGGAACGAAGATGGTATCCTTTGCGGGCGACAACTGGGTCTACGACGGCCCTGTGTGTATCGACGCACGATGCTTTAATATTACAATGAGCGGAAATAACGGGGTTGTTCGGAACTATAAGGCGGTGGCTTCCATGATGAATACCGACGGTATTACCATCGGCGGTAAAAATCATGTGGTGGAGCGTTGCTTTATGTACGTCGGCGATAACGGGCTGGTCATCAGCGGTGCAAGTGATACGGTCTTCCGCGATATCACCATCGGAACTACCTGTGCGGCACTTTTCCCGCAGCATGATAACCTGGGTATTCTGCTTGAGGATATATACGTGTTCCGAACAAACGACGGCGTTCTGAACAACACCTACAACGGCGACGGAACAAAGGCGAGAAGGGCAGATATCACGGTCAAAAACCTGTACTGCGAGGACTGCGTAAACCTTCCTCAATTTTTCCGCGGAGAAAATATCGGAACTCTCGATAAGGTATACAACTTTATCAACGTATCCCTGCCGTCTATCTGCGGAACCTCCGATGCGCACGATTCCTGGAAACCCAACATAAACCGTCTTGTGCAGATGAAAAACAGTGACACCAAGCTGTTTACAGAAAATTACACCCTGAACTTCACCAATCTGTATATAAACGGCACTGCAATAAAGGCAAGAGCCGACATCTACATGGAGGACAAGTGGAAGAACACGTATACGTTTGCCAATGACGGCAAGTTCAAGGCAGGACTTTGCAAGAGCTACGAGGCAAATCATCATACTCAGGACAAGGTGTATATCGGCGGATATCAGGTGCATTTTGATGCTGATATAATTCGTGTTGAGGACACATTATATCTGCCGGCCGACGAGATCCTTCACGCACTTTTCAGCTCCGTAAAGCCAACTACTGTCAAAATGAATAATATTTCATACGTTACCCTTGAGGCTCTGAAAACGGCGAACATCATTGAAGACTTTAACGAAACGCAGACGGGCATCTATCTGATACCGATCCAGAAGGGACAGAATCTTCTGTTCCCCGAAGAGGGCGAGGTCAGCCGTTATTCCGAGATCAACTGCTATCAGGTTGATATGGTCGTGGAAACGGAGGACGGAAATCCGGTTTATTATATGCACAATTACAGAGACCGCAACACGGGCGGTATCTCCAGATTTATTCACAACGAAATAAAGACCTACGGTCAGGGAACCTACGAGTTTTCCTTTAAGATAAAAGGCTCGGGCGAGGGAACTGTCAATATGCTCATCATGCACGACACTACCATGCAGTCCACCAGAACCAACAAGGAATTTAACGTCGACGACGAGTGGATGACGTACAAGGTAAAGCTTGATATAACAGCCGATATTGTTATGTGCCAGTCTTATTTTATATCTATTCAGGGAACGATCAAAGCTCCTCTAGATTACTTTGCAATAAAGGATTTCTCACTTGTAAAAATTTCTTAATTGTTTGTAAAAATAAAATGCACAAAAGTCCCTCGGGACTTTTGTGCATTTTTCTTCAAAACGCTTTTTCGGAGCTTTTTGTGTTGACTAAATTCAGCAAATATGGTATAATTTTGAGGAATGTGGAAGCATTCAAATTCAACCGAAAGAGGGACAAAAAATGAATAAGAATTTTTTCAGACTGTTGACAGTTCTTCTTGTTCTGGGTATTGTGCTTGCCCTTGGCAGTTGTGCTCCCGATAAGAAGGATAACGGCGACGGAACGGAGACAAAAGATCCCGTGGAAACTAATAACGTGGTTATCCTGGATCCTGCTTCCGCGCTTCCTTTTGCCGATTATAAGATCGTTCGTGCCGACAAGGCGGGCAAGGATGTAAAGAGCGCGGCGACAGCACTCCGCGACAAGGTAAAAGAACTTACGGGCACTGCTCCAAAGCTTGGAACAGACTTTGACGGTGCCACCGATAAGGAGATCCTTGTCGGAAATACCAAGAGACTTTCCGATAACACCCTTCTTCTCGGTCAATTCAAGATCGTAAGAGAGGGCAACAAGATCGCTATTCTCGGCGGCAGCGATGATGCTATTGCTGAAGGCGTAAATTATTTCATTGAAAATTGCATGTCCGACAAGGGTTATCTCTGCGGAGAGGGATATTCCTATCTCGGCGGCGCTTCTTATGGTGTTACCAAGCTTGAAGTTGCAGGCAAGGCGTTCACGGAAGTTTACATCAAGTCCGAGATCGATAACCAGAATTACGGCGTGAATCTTGCAGAGATACTTGCCGATAAGACCGGTATCAAGTCGGATACGACTAAAGATGACAAAAAGGCAAACATCATCTTCTCGGGTGATACCAAGGCGTACGGCCTCGGTGACGGCGAATGGTCCCTTAACGTAAAGGACGGTATTCTTTACATCGTTGCGGCAGACGATTATGCTCAGAAGGCCGCTTACAACTATCTTGCAGACCTTGTCAGCACCACCGAGGGCGCCTTGAAATTTACTGACGGTGAAAACAAGCGCGAGAAGTTCGAGACAAAAGACGAGTTTTACAAAAAGGAACAGCTTGTTATCTACAAGGAGCTTCCTGCTCAGATCAACCGCAATTACGACTATAAGGTAAGCGTAATCCAGGGCGATCAGACTCACAATATCCCCGTTTACAGCCATACCATGGAATACGATTCTTCGGGACGCGGTATCGGCGGCGACTATTACAGACGCTTCTCACAGTTTGCTTTCTCAGGCAAGCCGGTAAGAGTTGATATCAAGGTCGGCTTTGACTTTGGTACTTACACCGTATTCCCCTCCGCAAAGCAGTTTGAGAGCGAATTCCACGACGGCATCATCTCCGTATACCTTGATGAGCCGGATTATTTCGGCGTTCGTATCGATGACGATAATAACACGATCATTTCCGTATTCGCCGACCTTCCCGAATATCCTCTTGACGTTCCCGTCAAGGGCGACAAGAACGTGACCTACGTTGAAGGTTGGATGGACGTTGAAAACGGACTTCTGGAAATTAAGGAGCCTAACTCCGTGCTTTACATAGCTCCCGGTGCAGTAGTCAACGCAAGAGTTAATATCGCAAGCTCGGCAAGCTATTCAAAGGTCCTGGGTCGCGGTGTTATTCTTGACGCATTCTCTGATATCTACAAGCTTGATATCCGCAACGGCGGTACTGAGGGAACCGGATGGAAGCTTTGTATGCTCAGCGCTGAGGGAACTGTATTTGACGGCCCCATTCTCATGGATGCCCGTTGCTTTAACCTTACAACCGGTTCTACAGGTGTAACGGTAAGAAACTATAAGGCAATGTCCTCTATGATGACCACCGACGGTATCACTGCAGGCGGATCCAACTCCACCTACGAGCATTGCTGGATCTACTGCGGAGATAACGGTCTTGTTATCAGCTGGACAAAGGATCAGAAGTATAAGGACATTACTATCGGTACTACCTGTGCGGCGGTATTTCCCCAGGGTAACACCAACAATATCGAGATCGACGGTCTCTACGTTTTCCGTGCCGACGACGGCATCGTAAATAACTGGTACAACAGCCCATACACCAAGGAAGTAACGTCTTCCGTTACCATGCGTAACGTCGACTGTATCGACACTTTGGCGTGCACCCGCTTCTTCGGCGGACGTAACATGGGTACGATCGACGATAAGACGTTCACGTTTATAAACGTCAACCTCCCCGAGATCACCGGAACGTCGAGCTTGCACACCTCAAAGAGTAGAAACAACGTCAACAGAATCGTTCACATGGAAAACCCCGTTGAGATGTATACCGAAAACTATACTCTTAATTTCATCAACCTCTACGTTGACGGAGAGGCTATTACACGCGAGGATCAGGTTTTGGTCGTAAACGAATGGAAAAATGACATCAACTTTGACAACGACGGTACGTTTACTCCCATATCCCGCGACGTAAACAGAGCCAATTACAGTGCTCCCGGTAAGGTATTCCTGGGTGAATACCAGGTGATGTTTGCAGCCGACGTTATCGCTGAAGGCAGTGACATCCTCGTTCCCGCAGACGAGTTCATTAAAGCGGCTCGTGCAAAGAACGAGGCACCTACAACAGAGAAGAACGGAGTCAAGTATATCAAGTCCGGCGATCTGACCGCACTTGATACCGTTGCATCTGCCAAGGTGACCAACGGAAGCCTTTATGTAACGCTCAAGGCTCCCAAGGGTAATTTGCTTCTGCCCGACGAAAGCCAGGTCAGCCAGATCGCTGAGCAGACAGCATGGACCGTTGACATGGTAACCGAGGATAACGACGGTGATTATATCTACACCTGCTATGCACACGACGAAGACGTAAACGGCGGTCTTTCCATAAAGATAACCGAAGAGATCAGAATGTACGGCTCAGGCACGTATACCTTCGCATTCCAGATGAGAGGCTCTAACAACTGTGCTATCAAGTCCGGTTGGACCATGGATGACGCCGTAAGCACCAAGACGTTCTATACGACGGAAAACGTGGGAACAGCTTGGGAGGATTATGAGATAACTATCAACGTTACTCCCGAAATGCTTCAAAATGCGGAGCTGGTTACTGTAAAGGTCGCAGGCTCTGCTGCGGGACAGATGGAATATTTCTCGATCAGATATCTTGAACTTGTAAAAGAAAATTGATCGGAGCAATGACAGATACGGAAAATTTCTAAAGAGAAAAGACTCCGAAATAACCGCAAAAACGGCATCGTAGAAAATACGGTGCCGTTTTTGTGCATTATGGAGAAATTTTTCATTTGCAATACAATTTATTGACATTGGGACGACTGAAATGTATAATATTACATAGGCATGACCATGTGTCCGTGCCAAAAAACGAAAGGAAGGCAGATCGGCTGCCAAAACTACCCCCATGAAGAATAATGTGTTTAGAAAACTCGCTTTTTTGACGCTTATTTTGTGTCTTATTTTGTCTGTCGGACTTGTTTCCTGCGGCAAAGATGATGCGGATAAGCCCGACAATGCGGAAACAAATCACAAAAACAACGTTGAACTGCTCAGCCCAGATAACGCACTGTCACTTGACGGCTATGCTATCCTGAGAGCAGACAAAACCAAGCAGGAGATAAAGGATGCGGTAATTGACCTGTATGACGCTGTTAAGGCCACTTGCGGACTTGATCTGAAAAAGACCACCGATTTCAGCGGCAGACAGAGTAAGGAGATCATTATCGGTGATACCAAGCGTATGTCTGCGGTCGGTCTTAAGATTGACCAGTATCAGATAGTACGCTCGGGTGAGAGGATCGCTATCCTGGGCGGAAGCAACGAGGCTGTCGTGAACGGTGTAAAATATTTTATTGAAAACCTTATTTGCGACAAGGGACTTCTTTTGACGGACGGATACGATTTTACATCCGAAACCAAGTACTCCATAACAGGTCTCACGATCGCGGGAAAAGACATTACCGCAGTTTACGTTAAGAACGAGCTTGACGCCGATGTGTATGCCGACAGTATAGTCAGCACAGTTGCTGACAGGGTAGGTATCACGGCCGAGAGGACCAACAACAACGAAAAGGTGAACGTCGTGGTTACCGACGATTCGAGCCTGGGAATCGCAGAGGGCAACTGGGGTCTCGTTGTAAAAGACGGCAAGCTCTACGTTGTGGGTACTACCGACTACGAGCAGAAGGCTGCTTTCAATTACCTCGTTGACCTTATGAATAATACAAAGGGAGTCCTTGCCTTTAACGACGGCACGGTCCACAGCGAAAAGCTGATTACAAAGGAAGAATTTTACAAGGACACTCAGCTGGTTATTTATCCTGAGTTCCCCGAAGGAATCAGACGTAACTACGATTATAAGGTTACCGTTCACCAGGGTGACAAGTCGGGTCAAATACCCGTTTATAACCACACCATGGAGTATCGCATTACCGACCGTGCTATCGGCGGCGATAACTACCGCAGATTTGCGACCTTTGCGTTCTCCGGTGCTCAGACCAGAGTTGATATCAAGGTCACAAGAGATTTCGGCTCCTACACGGTAATTCCGTCGGCCAAGAATTTCAAAACTGAGTTCAAGGACGGCGTAATTTCCGTTTATCTTGACAAGCCCGACTACTTTATGATCCGCCTTGACGACGACGTAAACTCCCTTTTGGCAGTTGCGGCTGACTATCCCGAGTATCCCGGTGATATTCCCTCAAAGGACGGCGCAAACGTATATTACGTTGAAGGCTGGGTAGAGCCGGAGCAGGGCCTCCTTGAGCTTACGGAACCCGGAACGACTGTCTACATCGCTCCCGGTTCTGTGCTGAATGCTCGATGCAAGGTAAAGGGCGCATTCTCTCAGGTTCTCGGACGCGGCGCCATCGTCGACCCCTACGAGAATATTCACGAGTACGACGGACGTGTTGCAGGCTCCGAGGGAAGCGGTTGGAGTATGCTTTCAATGACGGGTGTAAACTCTAAGTTTGACGGTCCCTTCCTCCTTGACGCGCGTTGCTTCAACCTTACGCTTGGTGCCTCCAATATCGAGGTTTATAACTATAAGGCACTTTCAACGATGATGACCACCGACGGAATTTCTCTGTTCGGCGGCAAGGACCATTACATCGAGCATTGCATCAACTATACGGGAGATAACTCTTTCGTATACAGCGTAGAAGGCTCCTATATCAAGGATTGTATTACAGGTACCACTTGTGCCATCCTGTTCCCCCAGGGCAATACCAAGGACGTGACGTTTGAAAATATCTACGTCATCCGTGCAGACGACGGCTTTATCAACAACCGCTATAATCCCGGTGGATCGGAAAATAATCACAGCGCAACTCTTATTAATTGCGATGCTATGGACTGCGTAAATCTGCCTCACTTCTTCCAGGGAAGAGGCATGGGTATGCTCGAAAAGCCTTTCAAATTTGACGGTATTTCGCTTCCCGCCCTTTCAAACGTAAGCAATCCCCATCTTTCCAGCCTCAAGGGTAACGCTTACAGACTTGTTGAGATTATAAACAGCGCAGAATATATCGAAACGGCTAACTACTTCCTTGATTTCAATAACCTTTATATTGAAGGCGAGCTTATAGAAAGTTCCATTATTTTGAACAATCAAGGAGATGAGGGATATCATTATTACTTGTCCTTCTCGGCTGACGGAGAGTACACTCCCGTTCGTCCTAACGTACACAGAGTAAACTACAAGGCGGAACAGCAGGTATACGTAGGCTATCGTTTGATCACATTTGAAAATGACGTGGTCGTTGAGGGCGGCAAGTATTACCTGCCCGTGGCAGAGATGCTCAAAGCTCTCAGAGTTACCGATGCAAAGATCGAATCCAAGGATATCGGCGGCATCGAATACGCCGAGGCAAGTAAGTTTGTATCCGGAAAGGCGGCGGATGACGTTGAGATAGACGGCGGAAAGATCTATTTCACGGCCACCGTTCCCAGAGGAAGTATTCTTCTTCCCGATGAGGGAGAGATCAGCGAATACGGTGACAGCGGTGCATACATGGTCGACCTTCTTTATGCTGTTGAGGACGGTGAAGAAACCTTCTATATGTATGCTCGTAACAACCAGTATGGCGGCGGTCTTTCCAGAGACATCACCGAGGATATCCAGACCTACGGCGAGGGTACGTACACTCTCAGCTTTATGATAAGAGCCGAGAGCGATTCGGCTGTAAACTTTGTCATAAACAACGATACCGTTGAAAAGCTCGGCAATCTGTATGGCACTGAGGTTATCAGAATTGACCGTGACTGGCTGCAGGTAACTGCTACCTTTGAGGTTACAGAAGATATTCTTGAAAAATCATGTTGGTATGGATTCTGTATTTCGGGAAGAGCCTCGGATCCCACCTCTTGCTTCATCATCAAGAACGTGTCTCTCGAAAAATAATTCAATATATCGCAATAGCCCTCATAAGAGGGCTATTGTTGAATAATGCTTTTTTGAAAGGGTTTTTATGAAAAAAGTATTTTTTAAACTTGCATTGCTCGCACTTTCTCTCGTTCTTCTGCTGAGCCTGGCTTCTTGCTCGGACAAGGAAAACGATGATCTTCCCGCCAATAAGGGCGACAACGGAACAGAGCAGGGGGATGACGTTGGGAATCAGTCGGGAGATGAAAAGACACCCGATGATACGGACGGCGAGACCGAACCTATCGAAACAGAGCCGGCAGAAACCGAGCCTCCCGAGACAGAACCCGTTGAACCCGAACCGGAGATTTATGACGAAAACGGCATTCTTATTTCAAAGGAAGAGTTTTTGGAGCAGAAGAGACTTGTGATCTATCCCGACTTTCATGAGGATATTAACCGTAACTATGATTACAGGGTTTCGGTAACCATGGGAAGCAAGACTCGACCCTTGACTGTTTATAACCACACCATGGAGTATAACATTTTCGGGCGTTCTATCGGAAGCGACGTGGTTCGCCGTTTTACAAGATTTGCTTTTTCGGGCGGACAGGTGCGCGTGGATATCAAGGTCTCGCAGGACTTTGAGGCGTATTCCGTTATTCCCTCAGCGAAAAATTTCAAAAGTGAGTTCAAGGACGGCGTTATCTCTGTTTTCCTTGATAAGCCCGATTATTTCCTTATCCGACTTGATAA
The DNA here is from genome assembly GCA_045596925.1 of Eubacteriales bacterium. Lineage (GTDB taxonomy): Bacteria > Bacillota > Clostridia > Oscillospirales > CAG-272 > SIG710. The sequence continues at coordinate 38,984 of JAZODH010000004.1, read as the reverse complement.
TGACGACAATTCTCTCATTTCCGTTTGTGCGGATTATCCCGAATATCCCGGAGATATTCCTTCAAAGGATGATCCTAACGTGCTTTATGTTGACGGTTGGTACGAGACCGAGACGGGGCTGATGGATATTACCGAGCCAAACACAATAATTTACGTTGAGCCTCAGGCCGTTTTGAATTGCAGAGTGAAATTCACCGCGGATGCTGTGGGATCAAAAATGTTTGGGCGCGGTGCCGTGCTTGACCCGTTCAGCGATATTTACAACTATAAGATCCGCGACGGCGGAACCGAGGGAAGCTCTTATAAATTGACCTCGATGTCCTGTGCGGACGGCTATCTTGAAGGCCTGTTCTTTTTGGACACCCGTGCGTATAACATTGCAGTAAACGCAGATAAGATCAAGGTTGAAAACGTCAAGTGCTTTTCAACTCTGATGACCACCGACGGTATCTCCGTATACAGCGGAACGGATGCCGTAATTGACCATTGTTTGCTTTACGTAGGTGACAACGCTCTTGTTTACAGCACGAAGAATACGCTTTTCACCGATATAACTATCGGCACCACCTGCGCGGCACTTTTCCCTCAAAGCTCTACCACCGATAACGTGCTGGATGGAATTTATATCTTCCGCACAAATGACGGTGTAATAAACAACCAGTATAACGGTGACCAATCAAAGGAGAGAGCACACTCAAACATTATAAGGAATCTGGACTGTATGGACTGCATCAACATTCCTCACTTTTTCAGGGGTAGAAAGATGGGTGTGCTTGAAAAGACCTTCACCTTTGAAAACATTTCAATTCCGGGGCTTACAGGCGTTACCGATCCCCACGCAGGACTTGTTGCGGATAAAACAGGGAAGCTCTTCATTCTTGATAATGGGGACGGCATGATCTATACCGATAACTATACTTTGAATTTCATCAATTTTTATATTGACGGTGAGCTTCTGGAGGATATCGATGATATTGCCTATACCGACCACGGTAAGGAAAACGAGATAAATATTTCCGAGAACGAGGATCTCGGGTACCGTCAGATATACCGCCAGTGGAACGTGGTAGACTATAAGGCGAGTGGAGTAACCTACGTAGGAAACTATAAGTTCTCGCCCGAGCATGAGCCGATCGTAAAGGATGGCGTGGTCTATTTTTCGACTACTGATATGCTTGCGGCGCTTCGTCGGACACAGACAAAACCCGAGACTGTTGAAATAAAGGGTATCGAGTATTCCACGGGCGACGCGCTGGTCAAGGCAAAGGCGGCAGAGAGCTTTGAGACGGTAGACGGAAATTACCGTTTTGTCCCTTGTTATGATGGAGAAGAGCTTTTCCTTGCAGACGAGGGCGAGATCAGCCGTTTCTCTGAGCACGGCTCGTACCAGGTCGATATGGAGGTTGAGACTTGGGACGGAGAGACCGTATACGTAATGTACGACCACAACAATTACTTTACGGGCGGAGTTTCCCGTATGATCACCGAGGAAGTGCAGATGTACGGCGAAGGCAAGTACAGAGTGTCCTTTGACATTTGCGGGTACGCCGGCGGAATGGCTTACGTCACTGTAAAATACGATGATTTCCGTAGAATTTCCACAGTGCTTGACAAACCCGTCAACTACAAAAACGAGTGGCAAAACGTAACCTTTGATATTTACGTTCCCGACGACATGACCGAATGTGAGGGCGCGATCTTTATTGTAAGAGGAGACGCGGCGTCAAAGCTTCCGTATTTTGCGTTGAAGAATTTTAGTTTGGTGAAAGCTGAATAAAATAACCCCACCCCAAACGCGAGAGCGTTTGGGGTGAGGTTTATATAGCTTTAGGATTCTGAACCTACATTTGCGCCAAAGTTCAGCATAACTTAAAGTCATCACAGCGCAAATTATTCAAATTCCTCGCGGAATTTGAGTAGGCTCGAATGGCGGAAACTCAACGAAAAAAGAACGAGAGGAAAAATCCTCTCGTTCTTTTTTGGCTGGGGCACTAGGATTCGAACCTAGGTAATGACGGAGTCAGAGTCCGTTGCCTTACCGCTTGGCGATGCCCCATCGCAACGAAAGCTATTATAACAGATTATTCCCCAAATGTCAATAGTTTTTGCGAAAAAAACGAGGAAATTTTTGCAAATATTTAGGGTTTAATTCTAAAGAATTAAAAATATTCCCAAAAGTGCTTTACAAAGTGTGCGCTTTGTGGTAAAATACCAATATCCGCCCGTAGCTCAGCCTGGATAGAGTGCCAGATTCCGATTCTGTGGGTCGAGGGTTCGAATCCCCCCGGGCGGGCCAGATGTTGAAGTTCCCGATGGCGTTTAGTTGTCGGGATTTTCAATGTTATTGATTTCTCGAAAAATATGTGTGCCGCCGAGCGGCAGAACGGAGATAAAAATGGAAATCGGAAAAATCTGCGACCAATTTGCACTTGAGGGAGACGTTGTTTCCGTTGCGCCCTATGGCGAGGGACATATCAATTCCACGTTTTTGGTCGAAACCACCGAAAAGAAATATATACTTCAGAAGGTAAACAGCGTTGTTTTCAAAAATCCCGTAGAGGTGATAGAAAACATCGACCGAGTAACGTCGTTTCTGCGTGAAAAAATTCTTGCTGAGGGCGGAAACCCCGAAAGAGAGACTCTTACTCTTGTTCCTGCCAAAAACGGCGAAAAATACATAATTTCGGACGACGGCGAGCTTTACCGTGTGTACATCTTTATTAGTGACACGAAATGCTATCAGCTTATCGAAAATTCCGACGTTCTGTATAAGGCGGCAAAGGCCTTTGCAAAATTCATGAAGAACGTTGCAGATTTTGATGCGTCACAGCTTCATGAGACCATTGCCAATTTCCATAACACCGCCGACAGATACAACAATTTTATGAAAGCTGTTGAAGCCGACAAGGTAGGCAGACTTGCCACTGTTTTGCCCGAGGTAGAGTTTGTAAAGGCGAGAAAGACCGACACAGAGCTTGTTGTGAGCAAGCTTCAGAGCGGAGAGCTTCCGCTGAGAGTTACGCACAACGACACAAAGGTAAATAATATTCTTATGGATGCCGACAGTGGCGAGGGTCTGTGCGTTATTGATCTTGACACCGTTATGCCCGGCTCGCTTCTGTACGATTTCGGCGATTCTCTCCGATTCGGCGCGTCCTCTGCCGCCGAAGACGAAACAGATCTTGACAAGGTATATTTCCGTCTTGAGATGTTCGAGGCATTCGCCAAGGGATTCCTTGAAGAAATGAGCGAGTGCATCACAAAGAGCGAGGTCGAGCTTCTTGCTTTTTCCGTAAAGTTGCTTACTCTTGAGTGCGGTATGAGATTCTTTACCGACTACCTTGACGGAGATAATTATTTCAAGATCCACTATGAAAATCACAACCTCGACCGTGCCAGAAACCAGTTCAAGCTTGTTTCCGATATGGACGCTAAGATGGAACAGGCAAATGACATCGTCAGAAAATATTACGCTTTTTAAAAAAATAACAGGCAGAAATGCCTGTTATTTTTTTGATAATTTATCAAGAAAAGTTTCAAAGTACGAGGGAAGAGGGCTTTCGAATTTAACGGGCACTCCGAATTTGGGGTGAATAAATGAAAGCTCCTTTGCGTGCAGACATTGACCGCAGAGAATTTTTGAATTTTGTTCCTCAAATTTTGTGTGACCGCCGCCGTAGACCGTATCTCCTGCTAAAGGATGCCCCGTGCTTGCCATATGAACTCTTATCTGGTGTGTCCTGCCTGTTTCAAGAATGCATTTGACGTAAGTAAAGCCGTCAAATCGAGAAATAACCTCGTAATGGGTAATTGCTTCACGGGCGTGGGCGTTTGGATCGCGCAAAACAGCCATTTTTTTGCGGTCGGAGGGACTTCTGCCAATAGGCGCGTTTATTGTCCCCGTATCCTCTTTCAGATTTCCGCAAACAACAGCATGATATACGCGGCTGACCGCGTGAGTTTTCATTTGTTCGGACAGGGCAAGGTGTGTTTCATCGTTTTTTGCAACCACAAGCAACCCGCTTGTGTCCTTGTCGATTCTATGGACGATTCCGGGGCGGATAACCCCGCCGATGCCCGAAAGACTGTCACCGCAATGATAGAGCAGGGCGTTTACCAGCGTGCCGTCGGGATTGCCTGCCGCGGGGTGGACGACCATACCCTTGGGCTTGTTTACCACAAGTAAGTCATCATCCTCAAAAATAATTTCAAGAGGAATATTTTGCGGAATTGCTTCCGAGGGAACAGGCTCGGGCAATGCGACTTCAAAAATCGCGTTCTCTTTGATCTTGAGGTTTTTGGCAACCGCTTTCCCGTTTGCTTCGACATTTCCGCTCTCAATGAGTTTTGCGGCACCTGAACGGGATATTTCAAGCCTTTCGGACAAAAAAACGTCGATTCTTTTACCGTTGTCCTCTGATTGAGCGGTCAAGGTTACAAAATCATCCATTTTCTTCGACCTCGGAATTTTTATTTTCCTTGCCATCGATAAAAAGAACGTAAATGATCAACAGTGCCGCGCCGATACAAACAAAGGAATCGGCAACGTTGAAAACAGCAAAATTTATCAGTCTGAAATCAATGAAGTCTACCACGTAACCGAGAGCCAAGCGGTCTATCATGTTTCCGATCCCGCCGCCCAAGATAAACGCCAAGGAAAGTTGACAAAGCTTGTTCTTGGGGGCGAATCTTATAAGGTAAACTATGATTCCGATAATCGCGAGCGTGGAAATAATAAGAAATACCCAGCGGTTATTTTTCATCATTCCGAAGGCCGCACCGGGATTTTCCAGATAGGTGAGATGCAATGCGTCCTCGATTATGGGGAACGTCCCGACAGGTATCAGATATTTGACCGCCAGCCATTTTGTGACTTGGTCAAAAATCACCACAACGACGGTAATTAAAATCCAAAACAACATATTAACTCCATTCCGCCGCCATGCGGTGGCACAAAAATTCGGAGAAACACTTGGCACCGCCTTGGCGGCAAAATGGGTTTGGGTCCCATTTTGCAAGTGTTTCATGCGTGAAATGGCTGATAGAGCGATTTATCGTTGCTTTGTTTCACGCTAACTTCGTTTTCAAAATGCGGGGTTTCCGACGCGACGGAAACCCCGCATTTTTTTATTTAGAGAGATTCAACGATCTTCTTGCAACGGGGACAGATGTGTCCGTCCTCTGTTGTCTCGCAATCGGTGAAGTAAGCCCAGCAACGGTCGCACTTGACGCCGTCAGCCGCTTCAACCTTGACTGCAATGCCGGATTCGGTCTCGGTAAATGCGTCGGCGGGAGCGTCTGTGTCAAGAACCGTAACGCCCGAAACGATGAATACTGTCTTAAGCTCCTCAGCAAAGTCGGAGAGTGTCTTGAACGCCTCATCCTCTGCGTAAACGGTGAGCTTTGCATCAAGAGACTTACCGATAAGCTTGTCAGCTCTTGCAAGCTCAAGCGCCTTCATAACGTCGTCGCGAAGGTTGAACAGCTCGTTCCAACGATCCTCGCCGTCGAAATTATACTCTGCATTTACCACAGGCATGGGATTGAGGAAGATGCTTTCCTTCTTATCGCTTGACACGTGAGGCATTGCCTTCCATATCTCCTCTGCTGTAAAGGAGAGCATGGGAGCGATGAGTCTTGTCAGAGAAGACAGAATAATATACATGGTGGTCTGAGCCGCACGTCTGCCCTCGGAATCCTTCTTGTCTACGTAAACCCTGTCCTTTGTGATGTCGATGTAGAGCTTGGAGAGAGTGATGGTGCAGAACTTGTTGACCTCGTGGTAAACTGTGTGGAAGGAATACTCGTCGTATGCCTTTCTGCAGGTTTCAACGAGACCGTTGAGATTTGCAAGTGCCCAACGGTCGATCTCATAAAGCTTGTCAACGCTTACCATGTCTCGATCGGGATTGAAATCGGTAGCGGGATCACCAAGGTTAGCCATGATGATTCTGGAGGTATTTCTGATCTTTCTGTATGTCTCGGAGAGCTGTTTGAAGATGTTGTCCGAAACACGAACGTCAACCTGATAATCGCTGGAAGCAACCCAGAGACGAACAAGATCGGCACCGTACTTAACGATAACCTCTTCGGGAGCAATGGAGTTACCGAGAGACTTGTGCATCGCCTTGCCTTCGCCGTCAACTACCCAGCCGTGTGTGAGGACTTGCTTGTAAGGAGCACCTGCGCCCTTTGCGCCAACAGCGGTGAGCAGGGAAGACTGGAACCAACCTCTGTACTGGTCTGCACCCTCAAGGTACAGATCAGCGGGCCAAGTTTTATCATCGAGAACGCTGAAGTGAGTAGATCCCGAGTCAAACCATCCGTCAAGAGTGTCAGTTTCGGTGGTGAAATGAACACCTCCGCAATGAGGACACTTGAAGCCCTCGGGGAGAAGCTCTGCCGCGCTCTTGAGATACCAAGCGTTTGAGCCTTCAGCGTCGAATATATCGGAAACCTTTTCGATAGTTTCGGGAGTACAAACGGGCTTCTTGCAGTCCTCGCAGTAGAATACGGGAATGGGAAGACCCCAATGTCTCTGTCTGGAAATACACCAGTCAGCTCTTTCGCGAACCATGGAGATGATTCTGTCGCCACCCCAAGCGGGGAGCCAGTCAACCTTCTCGCAAGCCGCAGCGGCCTCATCCTTGAATGCGTCAACCGAGCAGAACCACTGAGGCGTTGCGCGGAAGATAATGGGCTTCTTGCATCTCCAGCAGTGAGGATACTGGTGGGTAATGTCCTCGGAAGCAAAGAGTGCGCCGCTTTCCTTCATATCGTTGAAGATGATGTCGTTGGATTCCTCGTAGAAGAGCCCTGCGTACTTGCCTGCGTCCTCTGTCTGGTATCCTCTGTCGTCAACGGGAACGATAATGTTCATATTGTAACGGCGGCCTGTTACGTAGTCGTCGGCACCGAAGCCGGGAGCTGTGTGTACGCAACCCGTACCGCTTTCCATTGTGACGTAATCAGCGTTTACAACGAGGGATTCGCGGTCAAGGAAGGGGTGCTGAGTTCTCATGTACTCAAACTCGGAGCCACGCATCGTCTTTACGATCTCAAAGCTTTCAACACCGCCTGCGGCCATGGTCTTGTTTGCAAGAGCCTCGGCTGTGATGTAATAATTTCCGTCGGAAGCCTTGATTACGGCATACTGCTCGTAGGGGTGAATTGCGATAGCAAGGTTGCCGGGCAGTGTCCATGTTGTGGTTGTCCAAATGATGAAATATGTCTTTGCAAGGTCGCAAACGTCGGACAGCTTGCCTGCGTCGTCTGTTACGTTGAACTTAACGTAGATAGACTTGCAGTCGATATCCTTGTACTCGATCTCGGCCTCTGCCAGGGCTGTTTCGTCGTGAGGGCACCAGTAAACGGGCTTGAGACCCTTGTAGATGTAGCCCTTTTTGTACATCTCACCGAATACCTTGACCTCAAGTGCCTCGAACTCGGGCTTCATTGTCAGATAGGGGTTCTCCCAGTCTGCGTTAACGCCGAGACGAACGAACTGATCGCGCTGAACCTCAACGAAGTGCTGAGCGAACTCGTGGCAAGCGGTTCTGAATTCGGGGATAGACATCTTCTTGCGGTCGAGCTTGTTCTTCTTTATGATCGCACTCTCGATAGGCATACCGTGGTTATCCCAACCGGGGGTAAAGGGAACGTGGTAACCCATCATGTGCTTAGACTTGTTTATAAAGTCCTTTAAGATCTTGTTCATGGCGGTTCCCATGTGAATGTTGTTGTTAGAGAAGGGAGGCCCGTCGTGAAGAATGAAGGGCTTCTTGTCCTTATTCTGCTCAAGCATCTTTTCGTAAAGTTTGATGTCCTGCCAATATTTGATGGTATCGGGTTCTCTCTGAGGCAGATTTGCTCTCATTGAAAAGCCTGTTTGGGGCAGGTTCAAGGTACTTGTATAGTCCTTTGGCATGGTAGTTGTCTCCTTAATTTATATGTGGTGTAGATTTGTTGTTTTTTACTTTATCATTTATACCCTCGAGGGTATTTTTTATCTTGGAAAATTCGGTATCGGGTCTTCTGACTTCTTTTATTGCAGACGGGAAGGGCATGATCGGAATTTCCGATATTGCGGGTGGCTCGTCCGAATCGGGGCTTATTTCTTCTATCTTTTCGATAAGCGGTATATCTTCCTGCACGACAAGCTCCTCTGTCGGAGGAGCTGTTTTGGGTTCCTCCTTTTTTGTGGGTTCTTCTTGTGCCGGCACAAATTCCGCAGGTCTTACGTCCTTCATTTCAAGTTTTGCCAGGATCACCGCGATATCTTCACGAATTGCACTCTTGAATGCGAAAAAATCCTCGTCAAGGCGGGCCAGGAGAGCATTTTTCTCAAAGATCTTCGTGTCAAACTCGGCAATGACAGCACTCTTTTCGGCTTTTGCTTGCGCGATCATGTCCTCGCCTTGCTTTTGCGCCTCCTCGGTTATCTGCCGAGCCTGTTCATTGGCATCGGTTACGATATCAAGGGAGCTTTTCTTTGCACGCTCGATCATATCCTTTGCCTCGCCGTACTTCTGACGGTAAGAATTGTACGTATCCTCGATCTTTTTGAGTTTTTCGATACATTCCGTCAGCCTTTGTTTAAGATGCTCGTTTTCATCTTTGAGATAGGAATTGTCGTCAATCAAACGATTATTTTCCTCGGCAAATTCTCTGTTTGCACTCTCAAGCTCGTCGCAGTGGATAACGATGGCATCAAGGGCAGCATCGACCTCTTCGGTGTTGTAGCCACGAAGCACTTTGTTGAAATTTCTCTCAAAATAAATTCCCATACTGCCTCCTATTTAAACGTATTTTTCGGCTCTCAGCCAAAGCCTGCCTTTTTTTGTTTGATCGCTTATATCTTTTACGGAAAACTTTCCGTAGCCCCTTACCGAGATGGTGTCGCCCGCTTCTACCTTCATGTCGGTTTTAGAACAGGGAAGATAATTAAGCTCCACCAGCTCGGAAAGTATAAGATTTTTTGCTTTTTCACGGCTCTCCCGAGTCAATGCGGAAACCACGCTGTCAAGTCGGGGAGACGCAACCGTGTCCGACACGGGAACGGTCTTCTTTTGGTAGGTGAAATCCGAAAGATCGCTGTAGTCGGTTATTTTTACCTTGTCTGCTCCGATCTTCTCCAGACTCGTCAGGAGAAAATCAAGAACGCTTCTTTGCAAAAAGATCACGCATGAATAGTCGTCGAGTGGGCAAATGTCACCCAGAGCGTCTCGGTCGATGCCCATATTGAGCAGAGTTCCCAGATAATCTCTATGCGTAAGCTTTCTGTACCCGCTTCCGCAAATTTTAGCCGCACTGATCTTTTCTTTTACGTCTTCGTTGCAATATTGCGCCAAGGTGTCCTTTTCGTCCGTGTTGTCAACGAAAGAATCGTAGAAGTCGGGGACAAAGAAAACGCATTTTCTTTCGGCATCGTTATATCCCCCAAAGCTGAAAAAACGTGTGCCGAATCCCTCGCGGGTCAGCTTTTCGCTGAGAACCCTATGCTCACCGGGAGTCAGAAATGGTGTGCTTGTAACGTAACCCTTATTGCTCTGCAAGAGAAGATCGTCGGCGCGGGAAAACAAGCACGAAAAATCCGTCATGCGATTCCACCGCCCAGAAGTCCTGACACTATACTAAGCAGAATATACGATATGAGAAACGACATATCGATCGGAAAGTTTGCAAAGAACGGCACTCGGTCAAGGAGCGCCCTGATAGGGAAGATAACAGGCTCGGTGATCGATTCGATGAAGATCAGGAACTTGTTGTCGTCGTCAAGAGGAAACCAGGAAAGGACGGCGCGAATAAGCATACAAAATTGCAGAGCCTGAAGAAAATAACATACGAGGCTCGTAAATACATATACGAATTCTTCCATCAAGGGACTTTCCTTTCTCGGTTGTTTTTCAAAAGTAAAAACGACAGCAACAAAGAATTACCGTTGCAGCTGTCGTTTTATTTACCCCTCAAAAAATGAGGTTATGGTTCAGGTATCAGTAAGCGAAATAGCCTGTCTGGGGTGCGGGAGCAGGCTCGTTTGCTTCTGCTGCTTCAGTATTTGCGGTATCGTTGGAGATCGCAACGTTCTGAGGAGTGATAACGTAAGCGTTGTTTGCGACCTTCTTGATCTCTCCGCCGATAGAGTAAGCAACACCAAAGAGGAAGTCGATAAGTCTTCTCTGAGTATCCTTATCAGCCTCTTCGAGGTTAAGTACTACTGTACGCTTGCAGAGCAGATGCTCAGCGATAGCAGTACCATCCTTAAACTCTGTGGGTTTAACGACCTTCAGCTCGATAGCAGCGCCGTTGAGAGAAACGCCTGCAGCAGCGGGAGCCGCTGTGTAACCGAAAGCGGGTGCGGGATTGTACGCCTGTGCAGTATCTGCCTGTACGTCCTCCTGAACGGGAGCGGCGTAATCGTCGTAGCTTTCTTCACCTTCGGGAGCGTAGTAGTCGTCGTAACCGTCGTTGTAGTTGTTTGCGTTGTTCTTTCTGAACTTATCAAGCATTCCCATTTTTTAATCCTCCAAGATTATATGTAATTTTATTTTTTGAAAATTGAGCGACCGATTCTTACATGGGTGGCTCCGGAGAGGATCGCCTCCTCAAAACTTTCGCTCATACCCATAGATAAAATCATCTCACTATTATTATGACTTAAAATTGTCCAAATGTCAAGAACAAGTTTGCAAGTTTCTTCAAAATATTTAAAATAATTTGATTTATTTTCACATTTCGGGGCCATTGTCATAAATCCGCGGAGATTTATCGAGTCAAATTGCTTCAGTTCGAGGCAAAATCTCTCTGCGTCCTCGGGTAGTATTCCGCTCTTGTTTTCTTCCCGACCGCTGTTTATCTCCACTAAAACGTCCATGACTGTGCCGTGCTTTTTTGCTTGACGGTCGATCTCGGCGGCGAGCTTGATCGAATCCACAGAGTGAATAAGACAGACCTTGTCGATTATATATTTGACCTTGTTTGTCTGAAGTGAGCCGATGAAATGGATATTGACCTTTTCTGTGTCGATAAATTCCAGGTGCTCCAGAAGCTGCTGCACTCGGTTTTCGCCGATATCGGTAACTCCGGCTTTTTCGGTCAGATAACGAATCTCCTCGCCGTCGGCATATTTTACCGCCGCGATCATAATGGGTGACACGTCAAATTTCGAATCAGACGCTGCCTTTTTAATTTTTTCGCGGATCTGTGCAAGATTTTTTTCTATGTAATCAAAATTTCTCTCGTCCATCAGTAAAATACCATTCCGTGTTCCATATCCTTGCCCGAAACGATGATCGAATCGTAAAGCTTCAGATATCCGTATTTGTCGGCGCCGGGCGCGTCCGTCACGTCCTCGCAAGATGCCACGTAATAACCGTCCGTGTCGTCTTGAATGATGTGTATGCGCTTGAATCTCACCGTACTTCCGTCAAGCGTGTAAACGCCTTTGATTCCGTCAAGAACGCGCAGAGCGGTGGAGGGGATCCTGAATCCTTCGGTCTCACCCGTGCGGACTGTCACTACCTGTGAGCGCTTGTAATTGAAGTTTTCGGGAAGCTCTCCGCAGGAGAATATGAGCACCGTTCTTTCGGAGGATCGTTCGGTCACGATCTTGTCAAGGCGCATTTTCAGCACCATGTTGAAGTTGCCGGGCATGACCACCTCATAGGTCAGCCCCAACGCAAAATCCTGTTCCGGCTTGCTTTCCAGAGGGATCGCAATATTCCATCTGTATCCCGAAACTATCTTTCCCACAGAGTTTTTGCTGTCTGCGGGCTTTTTGTTGTTTTCAATGAGATCGAATATTTCGGAGACAGAGGCGTTCAGGATCTTGTCGGGCGTGAATTGATCCTCGAAACCGTCCGTGTCGCAGAAGAAGTACCCGCTGTTTTCTGATATAACGGTCTCGTATCTGCCCGAAATACTGCTTGTAAGCGAGCTTTTTCTCGCCTGCAGATTTTGCATGGTCTTTTCCAGCCCGACGGCGTCACCCGTTATTATGTCCTTTTTCGTAAGACCGGACAGAAGGTCGTCGGTGGAGCTGAGTGCAAAATCCACTTTTCCTTCCTCAAGCCTTGATAAAATCAGCAGATAGGAATCGGATATTTTCCGACTTATGGCGGAAATGTCTCCGTCCGTGCCCGTTTCGCGGATACAGGATTCAAGGAGCGATATGGTTTTTTCGATCTCGGATATCTCGATCCCCGCAGAATATCCCGAGCCGTCCGCAAAAGACTGAACCACGGGAGTTCCGACTGCTACCTTTTCTCCGTCCTTGACGGTGTAATTGACTGTTCCCGAATACTGTGAGGTCAGACAGGTCTCATCTCTGAAAATGAAGCCGTCGGCGGTGAGTGAGGTGCGATAGGTATTTTTCTCGGCGATAACTGTGGTTATGTCGGTGGAAAAACCGTTGTAGATATGGTATCCGATGTAGAAGATGAAGAACAGGGAAATGGCAACGAACACCAGGGTTACAGCAACTTTTTTCAGATAAGCCGTGTCCATTGAATCACCCCTTTAAACCAAATAATTGTCAGCTTCATGAACGAGACGTGAAAGATCTCTTATTCCGTTCTCGTCGTCAACGTATAACCTGTAATAATTTTCTCTTGCGCCAAACCAAGTCAACTGGCGCTTTGCATATCTTCTTGAATTTTGCTTTATTTCGTCAGCCGCCTCGGATAAGGTGATATGTCCGTCAATATATTTCAACATTTCCTTGTATCCGATAGCCTGTCCCGCCGTGGTGTCGGGCAGAAGCGCACCGACTTCAGCAAGTCTGCGGACTTCGTCTTCCAGCCCGTTCTCAAGCATTATATCCACCCGTCGATTTATTCTGTCGTACAGAAGTTCTCGGGAATTAAAGCAGAGATAGATAACCTTGGCGTCATATTTTGATTCTACCGCTTTTGAAAGTCTGTCAAGCTCGGTTTTTGTTTTGCCGGTCATGTGATAGACCTCAAGCGCGCGGATAACTCTTTTGAGATTGTTTTCGTGAATCGACTGTGCCGATTCGGGGTCGACCTCTGCAAGCATTGCGTGAACGTGACCGTTTCCGTGCTCGGCCGCCAGATTTTCCATTTCGGCGCGAAATTTGGAATTTTCATCTGCTCCGTCGTCACGAGCACCGCGCAGAACGCAGTCAAGATAAAGCCCCGTGCCGCCGCAAAAAAGCGGTGTTTTGCCTCGTGAGATGATATCGTCGATGCATTTTCCGGCCAAAAGGGAATAATCCTCCGAGCTGAAAGACATCTTGGGGTCTGCTACGTCCAGCATGTGGTGAGGGACCCATTGCATCTCATCTTTTGTGGGCTTCGCCGTGCCGATATCCATGCCTTTGTATATCTGCATGGAATCGCAGGAGATGATCTCGCAGTTCAGCCGTTTCGCAAGCTCTATCGAAAGAGCGGTTTTACCGCTTGCGGTGGGGCCAACCACGGCAAATATCTTCTTTTTTTCGTTTGCCACGGTTTTTCCACCTCTTTCGATATATATTTAATAAATTATATCACATTTCTATCTAAAAATCAATACTTTTCAAAACAAAAAACGCACGCAGAAAAATCTTTTCTGCGCGCGAGTGTGTTTTAAATTACTTTGTAAGATTTGCTTCAAGAATTGCAAGCTCGTCATAAAGCTCTGCGGGAACTCTGTCGCCGACCTGTGCGTAGAACTCCTTGATGTTTGCAACGTCCTCAAGCCAGGAAGCGTTGTCGATGGTAAGAAGCTCGCGGATAGTGTCAACGGTAACGCCCTCAAGCTCTTCGATGTTGATGTCTTCAGCACGGGGAACAAAGCCGATAGGAGTTTCAACAGCGTCAACCTTGCCTTCGCAACGAGCGAGGATCCACATAAGAACTCTCATGTTGTCGCCAAAGCCGGGCCAGATGAAGTTGCCCTCAGCGTCGGTGCGGAACCAGTTAACGTGGAAGATCTTGGGTGCGTTGGGGATCTTCTTGCCCATGTCGAGCCAGTGACGGAAGTAGTCACCCATGTTGTAGCCAACGAAAGGACGCATAGCCATGGGGTCGCGGCGAACAACGCCTACTGCACCTGCAGCAGCTGCCGTTGTCTCGGAAGCCATGATAGAACCAACGAAGGTACCGTGCTGCCAGCTGCGAGACTCGTAAACCAGGGGAGCTGTCTTTGCACGACGGCCGCCGAAGATGATAGCGGAGAGCGGAACACCCTTGAGAGTGTTGAACTCGCTGGAGATGCAGGGGCAGTTTGTTGCCATTGCTGTAAAGCGGGAGTTGGGGTGAGCACCGGAGGTGTTGACCTTGTCAGCCTTGTCGTACTTTGTATAATCCCACTTCTCGCCCTTCCAGTTGAGAGCGTTCTTGGGAGGATTGTTGTCAAGACCTTCCCACCAAACTGTGTTGGTGTCAAGATCGTGGCAAACGTTTGTAAAGATACAGCCGCTCTTAGTTGTTGCAAGAGCATTGGGATTGGAGTGGTCGTTCGTACCGGGAGCAACGCCGAAGAAGCCGTTCTCGGGGTTGATAGCGTAAAGACGTCCGTCCTCACCTACGCGGATCCAAGCGATATCGTCACCGACAGTCCATACCTTGTAGCCCTTCTTGCCGTAGATTGCGGGAGGAATGAGCATTGCGAGGTTTGTCTTACCGCAAGCGGAGGGGAATGCGGCGGAGATATACTTAACTTCGCCGTCGGGATACTCAACGCCGAGGATGAGCATGTGCTCAGCCATCCAGCCTTCTTTTCTGCCAAGGTAGGAAGCTATTCTCAGAGCGAAGCACTTCTTGCCCAGCAGAACGTTTCCTCCGTAGCCGGAGTTGATGGACCAGATAGTGTTATCTTCGGGGAAGTGGCAGATGTATCTGTTGTCCTCGTCAATATCCTTCTTTGCATGGAGACCCTTGATAAAGTCGGGGCTATCACCGAGAGCGTCGATAACGTTTTTGCCGACTCTTGTCATGATGAGCATGTTGAGAACGACGTAGATAGAGTCTGTCAGCTCAACGCCGATCTTAGCGAAATCAGAGCCTACAACGCCCATGGAGTAGGGAATAACGTACATAGTTCTGCCCTTGTAGGAACCGCGGTAGAGCTTGGAGAGCTTTTCGTAGCACTCGTTCTTTTCCATCCAGTTGTTGATGTTACCTGCGTCCTCCTGCTTGGATGTGCAGATGAAGGTTCTGCCTTCAACGCGCGCAACGTCGTTTACCGCCGTTCTGTGAAGGTAGCAGCCGGGAAGAACGTCCTGGTTGAGTTTGATCATCTCGCCTGTGGAGCAAGCTTCTGCTCTCAGCTCTTCAGCCTGAGCCTCGCTGCCGTCGATCCATACGATCTTGTCGGGCTGAACCATAGCAGCCATCTCGTCGATCCAGGAAAGTACATGCTTGTTGTTTGTCATGATAATTTCTCCTTGATAAAATATATATTTTTGTTTTACACGTGGAGTCAAGGGTATCAATACCCAAATTTTCCTATTCTAATGATACCATAAACCGATTATTTTTTCAACATTTTCGGAATATTTTTTTCAAAGGTTACACTTTGTTCACAAATTAACGAACCGCGTTCGTACACATGCCCAAAAGGAAAGAAAAAAGTCGGAATTTTTGGTGCAAAATAAAACAAAACGGCAGTGAGGCCGTTTTGTTTTTAATATTACTTTTCAAAATTCTTTCTTGTGAGAACGACGTTAAGATTAGCGTTTCTTACTCTGATCTCGTCGATAAGCTCCTTGCGCTTTTCAATATCTTTGATGTTAATGGTATAAGTCAGCTCGCAGAGAGTGCCGAAATCGGCAGTCTTGATAGAA
This sequence comes from Eubacteriales bacterium, assembly GCA_045596925.1. Classification (GTDB taxonomy): domain Bacteria; phylum Bacillota; class Clostridia; order Oscillospirales; family CAG-272; genus SIG710. Next base: position 23,197 of record JAZODH010000004.1, on the reverse strand, counting down.
TCAAGCTCATAGCTCTTGCAGTATTTTGCGAGGGTCTCGTCGAAAATCCCGTAAAAATTGATATCCTCGGGGATAGTGATCTTCAGGCGCATAACGCTTGATTTGATCTTGCCGAAATTAACAAAAGAGATCACGGCGGAGATGAAGCAAATGATAATAACTGAATAGAGTGCAAGCCCTACGAGACCCGTTCCGCAGGCGATACCTGCGGCGAGAGCCACGAGGATATGCGTGAGGTCGCGGGAATCCTCAAAGGTGGTTCTGTAACGGATAAATGCGATGCCGCCGCCGATGCTGATTGCTCTTGCGGCGCTGTCGCCAACAACGAGCATAATCAGGCAGACCGCGGGGGTGAGCAACATAATACTCGATACAACGGAAGGACGGTAGCCTGTTTTTCTGCGTGAGAAAATGTATGTAAGGGAAATTATCAAAGCACAGGCAACGGATACGCCGAAAATCTTCAAAAAGTCCACAAGGGGAAGAGACAGTGTAGGAATTGACCAGATTGCGTTATACATGTTGCGTTCCTTTCATATCTGCGTTGTCGAGCAGATTTTTCTTGAATTCGTGACCGATCTTGGAAAAACTGCCGATTGCAAGTCCAAAATCGGATAATATATGTGCAAACCAAAGGGGAATGCTTCCCGAAAACTTGATCTCGATTATCATTTTGTCGTCGGAAAGCAGAGCTTCTCCGTGATTTCCAAGTTCAAGGCGAAGATCATCCCGCCTTGAAATGATATCGGTATCAAAGGTTATTCTGAGGTTGGGATCATCCTTTGAATAAAAGGCGTAGCGCCTGTATGATACGTATGTTTTCGGCTTTACATCATAAGTTTCGATAAAATATGCAATTTCGCGCAAAACCTGGCGGTTTATGTAACTTTCATCCTCGGGAATGTTTCCTGTTTCGATAAAATCGTATATTTTTTTCAAGGGCATAATGGCGCGGCGTTTCGTGCCGACCTTGTTCGTCTTACTCTTTATCTCAAAGAAGACGCTGTCGTCAAGAGAGGGCGTGCCGTAGCTTCTTAAGCGAAGCTTTGCTTTATATCGGGGCTTTGACACCGAATTGCGAATGACGTCGCCGCGATCGTTGTCAAAATAGATGTTACATATATCGTAAGGCTTGCCGCCGTCGTTGTACTTGTCGGGAACAAGATGCTCCATTATCTTTTCCGAGATGGCGGGGAAGTCTGATTTATTTATGATTATCTTTTTTTCTTTTCTTTCAAATGTGTTGGTGTTTTTCTTCAAATTTCCACCCCCATTCCCGCACATTATATATTAATTTTGTGACAATATTATGAACATCTCACATTATTTGTCAAAATATTTGTGATTTTTGTAAATCCTGCAAAGGCAAACACATATTTTCAGAGAAAAAGACAATTTTAGCGGCACAATATAAACGAAAGGAGGGAAGTTATGAAATACAAAATTTTGCCAATTACAGCACTTATCCTTGGAATTGCAATTCTTTTTGCCGTTGCTGCGGCGGCATCGTCTTCGGAAAATTTTAACAGCTGGTATTGCAAACGTCAAAAAAATCACCTCAGACCACCTCTTGATCCGCAGATGACCTATATAAAAGACCTTGGAGGCTTTTATATCGACGAAAAAGTTACCGACGACAGTGACGATAAGGTGGTGTACCTGACCTTTGACGCGGGGTATGAAAACGGAAACGTATCAAGGATCCTCGATACTCTCAAAGAGCAGGAGGTTCCGGGTGCGTTCTTTATTTTAGGTAATTTGATAGAGAAGAACGGAGACCTTATCCGTCGTATGATAGACGAGGGACATCTTGTTTGCAACCACACTTTTGAACACAAGGATATTACAAGACTGAGCGCGGAAGAGATCAAGAATGAAATAAATTCGCTTTCGGAGTCTTATGAAAAGCTTACGGGCGAGGAAATGCCGAAATTCTTTCGTCCTCCCGAGGGGAAATTTGACCGAAAGAGTCTTGAAACGGTGAACGATATGGGTTACAAAACCATCTTTTGGAGCTTTGCTTACGCCGACTGGGACAACAGCCGTCAGCCATCTTACGAGTACGCAAGGAAAAAGATAATCGACAACGTTCACAACGGTGCAGTAATACTGCTTCACCCGACGTCCGAGACCAACGCGTCAATCCTCGACTCGGTCATCTGTGAGCTGCGAGAAATGGGATACCGTTTCGGAACACTTGACGAGCTGGTGAGATCGTGAAAAAGACGGTTGCATTTTTTACCACCTTCGTCCTTTTGCTTGTCCCGATTCGTATTTATGCGGCGCAAAGCAGGACGATCTTTCACAGTGAGGACTGTGATGATAAAATGATAGCTCTCACCTTTGACGACGGTCCGCACCCGCGTTATACCAAACAGATACTTGATATTCTCGAAAAATACGGTGTCAAAGCCACCTTTTTCTTTGTGGGACAGAACATCGATTATTATCCCGACGCTGCCCGCGCGGTAGTCGAGGCAGGTCATGAGATCGGGAATCACACTTACACCCACAACCGAGTAAAGCGAATGACAGAAGACGAGGTGCTAAATGAAATGACCCGTTGCGACGATGTGATATACAGTCTCGGCGAGTATCAGACGGTGCTTTTCAGACCGCCTGAGGGCGCTTTTGGCGAAGCGGTGGAAAACAGTGCATCGGCACTTGGATATTCGGTGATACTGTGGTCTGTTGATACACGGGACTGGGCACACTCAAGCCCTGCGGAGATTTATGAGAACGTGACACAAAATATCGACAGCGGCGATATAATCCTCATGCACGATTACGTCAGCTACAACAGCCCCACGCCTCAAGCGCTTGAACTGATAATTCCCGAGCTTCAAAGGCAAGGATATAAATTTGTCACAATAAGCGAGCTGATAAACTGAAAACCGAGGCGACAAAGTCGCCTCGGTTAAACTTATTCGCCTAATTGTTCCTTTATTATAGGGTCTATCATGTACTTCTGAATGCTCGGATATGCTGTATAAACCGAGATAAACGATGCAAAGGACATGAAATAGAAAAGAGGAAGTATAAGCGGGACCACCATTCCCATCGGGAGGAGCAGAATGATCAGAGCTATGTTCAGTGCCGCCATGAGCAAAATGCCCAGTCCGCCCAAAATGTTTCTCTTGATACCGATCGTAGTGAAGATAAGCGCGTTTTTAAGGAGCTTGAAATTACTCAGATCAAAGGTGATGAGCATGATGTAAAGATAAAAACGCATAAAAACGTAAAGAAGTGCAAGACCCACGGTGCAGAAGTACATAACGTCCTGTCCAAACGAACCCGTGTTGCCCGAAAACCACATGATATCAAAAATAAGCACCGCAATAATGATGAAATCGATAATTCCGAAAATAAAGCCCTGCTTTAAGTTCTTTTTTATTGCGTAGAAATAATCCGACCAGACGTAAACGGGCTCCGAGCGCACCATTGAGCGCAAGACGTAGGTGGAGCCCACGTTCTGCCAGCCCCAGGTGAGGGCAAGAAGTACACCGATGCCGATCATTATGGGATATACCACGGAATTGTGGACCGGTAGCATAAGACGGGTGGCAAAGGTATTCTTTGCCAGCTCTGTGGCGGGTGAGCCTATGATAAGATTTGCTCCGTGAAGTGTGGCGAAGAGCGGGCTTGTCACCGAGGGGGTGGTGTCGCCCTGCAGATAAACGTAAAACGCCGCCATCAGAGGAATGACCATAAACAGCATCATCAGATTAAGAGAGATCAGCGAGCCGAAATTCCTTTTGAGCAGCTTGAAAAACATTTTTATGCCCTTGGGGGCGTTTCTTTCAGCCTCGACCTCTTCGGGAGTTATGTCCTTTTTTTCTTTCCTTTTGAAAAGTTTAAACTTCTTGTTGTCTTCCAAAACGTTTTTTCCTTTCTCAGATGTACTTTGATGGGGAAATAAATTGAAAAGTCAAAAACAGCAGATTTATTAATACGGTAACGCCTGCGCTTGACAGAGTGATCATTGCGTAATTTGCGGACTCGGGAGACGAAAGCGGGCGGGAGGATCTTCTGTATATATCCGAGTATCTGTATGAAAAATCCCGCGCGCAAAGTGCAATGAATATTACCGCCACAAGCACGCAGAGCTTGCATATGGCGAGATACGCAAATGTGGCGCCGCCGCCCGATAACTTGCCCGAAGCTATAAGCGTCTTCCACAAGCAGGCAAAGCAATATCCGCTTTTTGAGCCTGTGTATGCCAGGCAAAGGGCTGACACGGGAACGGCAAGCATGGTGTAGCCCGACAAAAGGATTATCAATGCCGCATAAAAATCGAAGGAGGAAAAGGAAAACATTTGTTTGACGAAGGAAAAAAATCCTGCGTCCGAGAAACCCGTGCAAAAAAAGTCGATGACGACTTTTTTTGTGCTCTCTCCGATATCCGTCGAATAGCCGACCCCGAAAAATAAGGCAAAGAACAACGCAAAAAGCAGAAACAGGCGAAACGCCTGTCCCGATACGCGTGCGTTTGTGAAATTGAGTTTTCTTATTCTTGAAAGAAGCTCCGAGCGATAATTATCCGTCATGATCCGTCCTTTGTGTTTTTTTCAATTATATGAGGACGGCTCGGGATAAATACCTTTACATAATAACACAAATTTATTAAGAAATCAACATGAAAAAGAAAAAAGCTCCGAGGATCGGAGCTTTTTTAAAATTAAAGATTTATTTGGACCTCGTGTCCTGTTTCGGCGGACTTGTAGATCGCGTCAAGGACTTCGACGGCGACGACCGTCGACGATTCGGCAAAGAAAAAAGCGGGGAACAACACCTATTGAATACCGAAAAAAGGGTTGACATACGTCGAGGCGCGTGATAAAATCTAACGTAGTTCCATTTGTTTGGAGGCGATCAAATTGGAGAAAACCGTCAATTCGGAGGCGGAATATAAACGAATGACCGAGCAATCGGTGACGAAACTGGTAGTAAAGCTGTCCTTGCCCACGGTGCTGAGTCAGATGATTACTTCCATATATAATATGGCGGACACCTTCTTCGTAACAAGCCTTGGGGACAGTGCCATCGGTGCCGTTTCTATCGTTTTCGCTCTTCAATCAATACTTCAGGCCATAGGATTTGGTATTGCCATGGGCGGTGGCAGCCTTGTTTCAATGAAATTGGGAGCAAAAGACGAAAAAAGTGCCAACAAGTATGCTTCCAGCGCAGTTTTTGCCGCGGTGTTCATGGGGCTTCTTCTCACGGGCGGCGGAATGATAAATCTGCCGGGACTTCTCCGCGTTTTCGGCTCTACCGCGACGATATTGCCCTATGCCGTGGATTACGCCTTTATAATTTTGCTCGGCGCTCCCATCATGTGCGCATCCTTCGTTCTTAATAATATAGTAAGAGCGGAAGGCAAGGCGACGTTTTCGATGATCGGCATAACTGCAGGTGGAGTGCTGAATATTTTCCTCGACCCTATTTTCATTTTTACCCTTGACATGGGTGTTGCGGGCGCGGCGCTTGCCACCGTGCTCAGTCAGTTGATCAGTTTTTGTATTCTGATGTCTGTTTATGTTATGGGAAAGAGTATAGTGAAGCTCTCCCTGAAAAATATAAGTTTTAAGATTCACGACTACGTTGTAATAGTAAGAACGGGTCTTCCTACCGTGTTCAGACAGGGGCTCGGAAGTCTCGCGACGACTCTTCTGAACGTGCAGGTCAAGGTCTATGGAGACGCTGCCATCGCGGCTGTGGGAATCGCAAACAAGCTTTATATGCTGTTGCGGAGCTTTGTTCTCGGTATCGGCCACGGTTTTCAGCCCGTTGCGGGATACAACTTCGGCGCAAAGAAAAATGACCGCGTCAAAAAAGCTTTTTGGGTGGCTACGGCTCTCGGAACCGGCGTTTCGATCCTTGCGTCTCTTATCCTCTTATTCTTCTCCGAACAGCTCATTGAGTTGTTCCGTCCCGAGACCCGCGAGGTGGTCGATATCGGCGTTCGTATGCTTCTTTACATGAGCGCAACGCTCCCGTTCCTTGGTTATTCCACGTATGTAAATCAGCTCTATCAATGCCTTGGATTTGTAAAGGGGGCTTCTGTTCTTGCGTCATTGAGGCAGGGGATATTCTTCGTCCCGCTCATCTTTATTCTGCCTGCAATCTTTGAACTGGACGGAATACTGATGACTCAACCTGCGGCGGACCTGCTCACTTTTTTGGTTTGTATTCCTTTTAACGTTTTGTTCCTGCGGCGCAATTTGCCCCGCGATCAATAAACAAAGCCGTGCGAAAAACGCACGGCTTTGTTTATTGATCGTCTTTGGGCTCGGTCTTAATGTTTGCCAAAGGATTGCAGGCCATTGCATCCTCCATGTTTTTGTTGCTGACATGGGTGTAGATCTGTGTTGTATTTAACTGCTCGTGACCGAGAATGTCCTTTATGGTTCTGACGTCCACGTTGCCCGATTGGTACATTAAGGTGGCGGCGGTGTGCCTCAGCTTGTGCACCGAATAACCTCGGTTTTCAAGACCTGCAAGCCCCAGGTATTTTGTGACCATCCATTCAATGGTCTTTACGCTGATTGGCGCGTTGCGTCCCCGCCCACTGAGGAAAAGATGCTTGATGTCGAGCTTTAAAAGTTCTTCTGTGAGCCTGATCTTCAAGTAATCCGAAAGTGCCGACTGACAGGCTTGGTTGAAATAAACGATCCTTTGTTTGCTTCCTTTGCCGGTGATCCTCACCGAGCGAAGCTCTGAGTCGATGTCACCGAGTTTGATTCCTGCCAGCTCCGAGAGACGCATTCCGCAGTTCAGGAAAAGGGTAATTATGCAGTAGTCGCGGACGGTGTTTTTTGAATTTGTGTCATTTTTGACCGCTTCGAGCAATAAGATGCTTTCCTGAAGAGAAAGAACCTTTGGAAGTGTCTTTTTGGGCTTGGGGGATTCGATATCTATTGCAGGATTTTCTTTGAGCATCTTACTTTTGTTTACATAATATTTGTAGAAGCCCTTAATAGCGCTGAGCTTGCGTGCTTTTGCGCTCCACGCGTTTGTGCGCTTGTCACCCGCATACATAAGGAACATCATTATCTCCGCCGTGGTGATCGAGGCGATCAATTCCATATCAACGGACGATATACTGATTTTTTCAAATTCTTCCGATTCGGTGGAAATACCGTTTCGGGTGGCGATTATGTATTTGAAGAAGGTTCGGAGGTCAAAAAGATATTCGGATACGGTCTTGGGAGAACAACCCTGAATGCCGCCCTTGTACGCGGCAAAATCCCGCAGCGGGGTCGGCAGATTTTGCATTTCAAGCTCTTTTATCAATCATATTCACCTCCAAATGTAAACTTTTTTGTTCTTCTGTTGCATAAATTGGGAAAATGTTATATAATGTTCTTCGCCCGAGGGCAGAATGGAGAAATCATGTCAATTAAAAAGTTTTTCAGCAATTATTCATATCACTGCGTTAAGATTTTCGTGGATCAGATCGCGATTGCCGTTTTCGGTCTTGCGTTGGCGATATCAGTAGGGAAGGCTCAAAGTGATGCCGATCCCAACAAGATACAGCCGTTGACCGTGGCGGTCAGCGTTTGCGCCGTGATATTTTTCCTGGTTATGGCAGGACAGATCGCGTTCCGTTGCGGTGTTGAGGACAGGGAAAAGATAAGTCTGGGAAGATTCCCCAAGAACAATTTTACGGGATTCCTCATGGGTCTTGCGGCAAACATACCCAATCTTGTGCTTGCCGTCATGTACGCCGTTTTCGGACTTTTTGAAGCCACGGGCGGCATTGCGGCGTTTGCGAATATCACAATGAAGCTGATCTACGGAGAATATCTGGGTATTCTCGCTATTCCCGTCAACGGCACGAAGCTGGGCATGATGCCCTTGAGCTTCTTTGTTATCACCCTGCCGTCGATCATCGTATGCGGTATTACGTATTACCTTGCTGTAAACGGAATAGTTGAATTTAAACCCACAAAGGACAAGCTTGAATAATGAAAAGGGAAGTGCAGATGCGCACTTCCTTTTCTTTTACAGCTTTTTGTCCTTGAGTGCGGATTCGGTATTTTTGATCGCTTTTACCGAGTTGTCGTAGTCGTTTGCTATAATATAAGTATAAATTGCGTCAAAAATCGTCAGCTGGGCGATTCTTGAGCTCATTGCGAGAATCGTATGTTTTGTTTCGTCGGATTTCGTGAAAAGACGGATATCGGAAATATTTTTCAGGGGTGATTCGCCGTGATTTGTGACACAGATCGTTGTGGCTCCGTTGAGCTTTGCGAGCTTCATGGATTCCACGATATCCTCGGACTGACCCGAGTGAGAAATTCCGATGGCAACGCATTCCTCGTCCAGGTGGCTGGCGATGATTGACTGCATATGATTGTCCGAGCAGGCGGTAGCGTTGAGACCAAGACGCAGGAACTTGTGCTGAGCATCATTTGCCACGGAGGCAGAGTTTCCGAGACCGAAAACAACGATGCGCTTTGCGTTCATTATAGACTGAGCCGCCTTTTCCAGCTCCTCTGCGCTGAGCACCGAGCGAGTAAGCTCCAGCGCGGATTCAATGTCGTTTATTCTCTTTGTGAAGATCTCAAAGCAGGAATCCTTTAAGGTTATCTTCTCGGGCATTCTGGATGAGGTTGAGACCTCGCTTGCAACGGCGATCTTCAGCGCCTGGTAGCCGTCAAGTCCGAGCTTTCTTGAAAAACGAACCACAGTGGCATCACCGCATCCCACGGATTTTGCAAACTCGGTAATACTGTCCGACAGGATCGAGGAAGGGGAGTCGATGAGCTTTTCTGCGATAAGCTTTTCGGCGGGACCGAACTCCTTGTACTGGGATTTGATCTTTAAAATAATAGATTTCATGAAATTGCTCCAAAAATTATTTATTTTATCCGTAATATCTTGTGTCTTTTGAAAAAAGTGAAAAAAATTTTCACTTTCCTATTGACTTATCTCATTTTTGTAGTATAATGTATCATGATAGGGAATTTTGTCCTGCTTTCGCAGGTCTTTCCTGTATTATAACACAGAATTTTTAAAAAATAAAGGGGTTTTGAAAAAATGGACTACAAAATTAAAATCGGTCTTGCTCCAATGCGACGCAACACCACCAATCGTCCTGCAAAAACTTTCTTAACATGGGTATCTGCCGAGGAAAGAGGACACAGATTCGTAGACTATATTGAAAAGAACTTCGCAAGCGAGAACGTAGAATTTGTTGACACAAAAGGTCTTGGCTGCAACGACCTTATGTTCGATGAGGATTCCAAGAACGACGTAGTTGCACGCTTCAAGGCAGAGAAGGTTGACGCTATCTTCATCATCAACACAAACTTCGGTAACGAAGAGGCTGCTGCCGATCTTGCAAAGGAAATGGGCGTTCCTTGTCTCCTTTGGGCTCCTCTTGACGATGAGTACTACGTAGACGGCATGAGACCTACCGACTCCCAGTGCGGTCTGTTCGGTGTTTCACGTCAGTTCCAGAGATTCAACATTCCTTTCTCCCATATCCCTTGCTGCCGCGTTGAGTCAGACGAGTTCAAGACGAACTTCGATAAGTTCGTTCGCGTTGCATGCATGGTAAAGAACTTCAAGGGCCTCAGAGTCGGTCAGGTGGGCGCACGTCCTCAGCCCTTCTTCTCGGTAATCTGGAACGAAGGTGAGCTGATGAACCGCTTTGGCATCAAGATCATTCCCGTAAACTTCGCAATGTTCGAGCAGAGATTCAACGCTGTGCTTGAAAACGAGAAGGACGAGATCGCAAAGTATGTTGAAGTGTTCAAGACCAAGTACGAGTCCGACGACCTCACCCCCAACTATTTTGAGCGCATGGCTGCTCTCGTTGTTACATATATCGGAATCTTCAAGGAATTCAACCTTGACATCATTTCCGCAGAGTGCTGGACAGCAACTCCTATTATGAGCGATGGCCTTGCTCCTTGTGCGGTTTACGGTGTTCTCAATGACCTGGGCTACGTCGTGGCATGCGAGAGCGATATGCACTGCGCGCTTACAATGAACCTTCTTGATAGCGCATCACTCGGTAAAGCGCGTCCTTTCCTTGGTGAGTTCACCGTTCGTCACCCCGAGAACAAGAATGCAGAGCTTCTCTGGCACTGCGGTCCGTTCCCGCTCTCCGTTAAGGCTCCCGATTCCAAGGCTCGCCTTGTAAATCAGAGAGAATGGTTCCGTGCAAAGGACGGCGAGTACACGGTTGCAAGAATCGATCAGGACAACGGTCAGTACATGATCTTGGCAGGCACCTGCCATACAACCGAGGGTCCTCAGACACACGGTACTTACCTGTGGGGCGAGTTCGATGACCTCCAGGCTTGGGAAGACAGACTGCTTGACGGTCCTTACATTCACCACTTCGTTGAGATCGAGGGCAACTACGTAGCAGAGCTCCGTGAGTTCACAAAGTATTTCCCCAATCTGGCAATCGATAAGACACTTGATAAAAAATAATTTACATAAAGGAGAAAACCTATCATGATGACCAATGCATTTCTTGATGCAATGATTCTGACAGAGCTTGAAGACGCTGTCGGAAAAGAAAACTGCTCCACAAGAGAGATCGACAAGCTGACTCACAGCGTTGACTACTACTGGCTGTCCCGTATGTGGTCTGACAGAGGCTGCAGAATGCCTCAGGCTGACTTTGTTGTTGCTCCTCTGGATGCACAGGAGACCTCCAAGGTCCTCAAGATCGCAAACTACTACAAGATCCCCGTAACCACATGGGGTGGCGGCGGCGGAACCCAGGGCGGTGCTATTCCCGTTGCCGGCGGTATCGTTATCGATACAAAGAGAATGAACAAGATCTATGAAGTAAATACAGACGCTATGTACATCGAGTGCGGCACGGGTGCTATCTATAAGCACATCGAGTGGGCGGCAAACGAGGTTGGTAAGGCAACGATGCACTATCCTTCTTCTCTCACTTGCTCCACCGTCGGCGGCTTCCTTGCTCACAGAGGTATCGGCGTAGTTTCCACAAAGTACGGTAAGATCGACGACATGGTACTCCAGATGGAGGTAGTTCTTCCCAACGGTGATATCATTAACACCTGCTCCGCTCCCAAGCACGCTGCAGGTCCCGATCTTAACCAGATCTTTATCGGCTCCGAGGGTACTCTCGGTATTATCACAAAGGCTCAGATCAGAATCTACGATCAGCCCGAGGAAAGACGCTTCCGCGGCTTCCTTTTCAAGGATATGAACGTAGCGTTCAAGGCGGCTCGCGAGCTTCTCCAGAAGTTCAAGCCCTCCGTTATGAGACTTTACGACCCCGCAGAAACTGCTTCTCTTATCAAGAAGATCGTCGGCGTTGAGCGCGACGGTGCATTCATGAACGTAGCTTACGAAGGCGATACGGCTATGGTTAACGTAGAAGAGAAGATCCTTCTCGATACGTTCGCTAAGTACGGCGCTGAGGATATGGGCAGCGAGTACGGTGAAAAGTGGTGGAACGAGAAGATCACGTTCTTCTATCCCGGTCACATGATGGACCTCCCCCAGATGTTCGGTACGATGGATACTATCGCTCCTTACGGTAAGATCGAGGAAATCTACTGGGCAATGAAGAATGCTGTCGAGAGCAACTTCCCCCAGGCGAAGTTCATTGCTCACTTCTCTCACTGGTATGAGTGGGGCGCAATGGTTTACGACCGCTTTATCGTTGACGGCAAGGACGTTCCTCAGGATCCCGTTGAGGCTCTCCGTCTCCACCAGGCTATCTGGACCTGCGGTGTACGTACAGCTATCGCTCACGGCGGTGTCGTTAACGACCACCACGGTGTTGGTATTAAGCTCGGCCGTCTCATGAAGGAACAGTACGGTCCCGCTATGCAGGTATTCGAGGGCATCAAGAAGACTCTTGACCCCAATGGTATCATGAACCCCTTCAAGCTCGGTCTGTAATTTAGAATTAGGAGGATATAACAATGACAGAGAATAGCAAAAAGCATATAGATGCCTGCCGTTTCTGCTGGATGTGCCGTCATATTTGCCCCATCGGAAACGCAACAGGTCTTGAGAGAAATACGTCAAGAGCAAGAGCTCTCGGTCTTTCCCTTGTAAACCGTGGCGCATACGGTATCGAGGAGGTCGTTGACAATATTTACGAGTGCGCTTGCTGCGGTGCCTGCACAAAGGACTGCGTAACAGGCTGGGACCCCGTAATGTTCACAAAGGAAGCAAGACTTGACGCTGCAATGGAGGGCAAGCTTCCCGAATACATAAACGTTCTCGTTGACAACTGCCTCGCTACAGGCAACGCTTACGGCGCAACAGAGATCGATGCAGACCTTAAGGCTGCTATCGCCGCTCACGCTGGCAAGACAGATACACTTCTGTTCCTTGGCGTTGACGCTATGTATAAGGTTCCCGCGGCTGCTATCAATGCAATCAAGGTTCTTGAGAAGGCAGGCGTAGAGTTCACAGTTCTCGAGGGTGAGCCCGCTTCCGGTCAGCAGCTTGAGTATCTCATCAGCGCTGCAAACGAGACCAAGGAGCAGATGACAGCTTGCGCTAAGGTTATCGGCGCATACAAGACAGTAGTTACCTTCGATCCCCAGGACGCAAAGGTATTCAAGCGTGAGTACAAGGAATGGGGCGTTGAGCTGGCTTGCGACGTTGTGACGTTCACAACATTCGTAGCAGGACTTCTTGATGCAGGTAAGCTGACAGCTAAGAACACAGGCAAAGCTGTTGTATTCCAGGATCCCTTCCAGCTCGCTCGTGACCTCAAGGAAACAGAGGAGCCTCGCAAGATCGTTGCCGCTTATGCAACTCTTAACGAAATGCTCTGCCACGGCAAGGATACAATGTGGGCAGGTAACATTCTCATGGCTCAGTGGATGCCTGAGGTTATCAAGAAGGTAGCAGACGGCAGAATCTTCAACGCAAAGGGCGTTAAGGCTGACACTATCGTTACAGCTTCCGTTTCCGAGTATGCCGCTCTCAAGTCGGTAGACCAGAACGAGGTTGCCATCATTTCTCTCGAGGAGCTTATTCTCGGCTAAGAGATAAATTAAGCAAAACCAAGCGTTCCGTATGGGAGGCTTGGTTTTGCGGCGTAAATACAGAAAGGATTTTCTATTATGTTAGTTTCACTTAAGCACGTTCTTGACATGGCGCAGAAGGGCAACTTCTGTATCCCTGCATTCAACGTATATAATATGGAAACGGTAATGGGCGCAATGTATGCTGCAGAAGAAGCTCAGGCTCCCGTTATCCTCCAGGTTTACCCCAGACTTTTCAATGAGGACACAGCAAAGTTCCTCTCGCCCATCGTTTTAAGGGCGGCCGAACTTGCAACAGTTCCGATCTGCTTCCACCTTGACCACGGACCTTCCGAAAAGGAAGTTACCATCGCACTTCGCCGCGGATGCACGGGTATCATGCTTGACGGTTCCGTTCACCCCTTCGAGAAGAACGTAGCTCTCACAAAGCATATCGTTGACACCTGCGCTGAGATCGGTGTTGAGGTCGAGGGTGAGCTTGGTCACATCGGCTCTGTAAACGACGACGGAATGGACGAGTTCACAGTTCCCGAGGATGCGGCTAAATTCGTTGAGCAGACAGGCGTTGCAGCTCTCGCGGTTCTTGTTGGCAACGCTCACGGCAGATACAAGAAGCCCCCCAAGATTGACATCGAGAGAATCAAAGAGATCTATGCGGCAACAAATCAGACCCCTCTTGTTCTTCATGGCGGCTCGGGTATTCCCGACGATCAGATCCAGCTTGCGGTAAAAGCAGGTATCAGAAAGATGAACTTCGGTACGGATGTTTGCTACTCTCTCCTTGACGGTCTCAGAGCACAGCTCGACAACCCTGCGGCAAGCTATGCTATCGACCTGTTCATGAAGGATCCTATCGCCTCCGTTAAGAACTTCTGCACGGGCAAAATCGACCTTCTTGGTGCAAGAGGACAGGCAAAATGAGTGTAAAAATAGTTGGAATAGGTGCTTGCGTAATGGATACGCTCATCACCGTTCCTTATTATCCCCCGGAGGACACAAAGCTTCGTGCAAGTGGCTCCAAGATCGCCGGCGGAGGACCTACCGCATCGGGTATCGTTGCGGCCTCCAAGCTTGGTGAATCTTCCGGATTTATCGGCGTTCTTTCGGACGATAACGGCGGTAATTTCCTCCGTGCAGACTTCGAAAAGTACGGCGTTGATACCTCTAACATAGTAACAGAGAGCGGTTATCGTTCTTTTACGTCCGTTATTTGGCTCAGCACCGAGGCAAAGTCACGTACTTGCGTTTTTGATAAAGGAAATCTGCCTGCGCTTCACTTAAACGAGGCTCAGAAGAAGGCTGTTGCGGAAGCTGAAGTTCTTATGATTGACGGAAACGAGATGGACGGCGCAGAGGAGGCTTGTCTGGTTGCAAAAGCAAACGGAACAAAGGTCCTCTACGACTGCGGCGGCCTCTACGAGGGCTATGAAAGACTTCTGAAGCTCACAGATATCATGATCCCCTCCGAGGAATTTGCCATGGGTCATACCGGCTGCAAGGACGCAGAAAGTGCCGCAAAAACCCTGTTTGATACCTATCATCCCCAAGTGGTGGTGGTCACCCAAGGCAAAAAGGGCGGCGTCTGCTATGACGGCAAAGACCTGAAAACCTATCCCGTATTCCCGGTGGAAGCAGTGGATACCAACGGCTCCGGCGATGTGTTCCACGGTGCCTTTGCCGCAGGCATCTGCAAGGGCTTCGACCTTTTGACCTGCTGCTATTTCTCCAGCGCCGTGTCCGCCATCAAGTGCACCGGCGTCGGCGCAAGAGAAAGTGTTCCCAACTTTGAAACGGTGAAAAAATTCTTGAAGGAGAACGGTTATGAATTATAAGAAAGCCTATAAGCCCCAGCAGGGCTATACCCCCATCTGCAAAATCGGCGAATGCAGCCTGAAGAAACTGGAATTCGGCATCATCATGCTGAAGGCCGGCACCTCTGTGGATTTCTGTACCGAGGATAAGGAAACCGCCTTTGTTATGCTGGAAGGCCACTGCAACGTTACCTTTGGCACCACCAAGTGGGAAAACATCGGCAACCGTATGACGGTTTTTGAAAACCGCAAGGCTGAGTGCTTCTACTTCGGCAGAGAAGAGAGCCTGACCATCACCGCTTTGGACAATGTGAAGATCGCCGTCTGTGCCACTCCCGTCAGCGAAAAGACCGAGCCTCAGGTCCTGAGAGAAGACCATGTGGTTTTGAAGCTGCTGGGCAAAGTGCCCTTCGAGAGAGAGACCAGCTTCCTTGTGGACTCCAACTCCAACGCCAAGGTGCTGACCATCGGCGAATCCTACCCCACCGAGGGCAACTGGGCCGGTTTCCCGCCCCACAAGCACGACGAAGACAATATGCCCACCGAGTGCATCGCCGAAGAGATCTACTACTTCCTGTATAATCCCCAGCAGGGTTTCGGCATCCAGTGCCTGTACACGGCCGATGGCGAGATCGATGAGACCTACCGGGTGAAAAACGACGAACTGGTGGAGCTGCCCAAGGGCTACCACGCCACAGTCTCCACCCCCGGTTACGAAACCTATTTCCTGTGGCTCATGGCCGGGGACTATCAGGGCTTCAACAGAAGCAGCGATCCCGACCACGCATGGATCGAGCAGAAATAATCGAAATTTAATAGAGATATGCC
Organism: Eubacteriales bacterium; assembly: GCA_045596925.1. Lineage (GTDB taxonomy): Bacteria > Bacillota > Clostridia > Oscillospirales > CAG-272 > SIG710. Next base: position 7,551 of record JAZODH010000004.1, on the reverse strand, counting down.
TTTTTGGCATATCTCTATTATGCTATCATATAAGGATGGAATAAATATGTTTGAAACGTTAAAGAAACTGAACCCCAATGTGCCGCTGTTCCATGTGGAATCGGCAGAATTCAAAACCTTCGGCAAAATTATCGAATTGAACATCGCCGAACTGATGGAAGAAGCAAAGAAGATCCCCAATCCCGAGACCGGCTCTTCCTATCAGCCCTCCGTGGAAGCCTTTGAAACTTTGGCCGTAAAAACCCAGATCCAGAATGAGTGCTACGGCTCTCTGCCCACCCAGATGGGTCACTGCTGGGGTCACAGCAGCTTCCTCAACGGCTGCGAGTGGCACGCCTCCAAGGAGATCAATGTCGCCACCACTCCCCTGGTGCTGTTTCTGGCCCACGTCTGGGACATGGAGGACAGCAAGATCGACTCCTCCAAGTTCACGGCCTTCTATATGCCCCAGGGCACCGCTGTGGAAATCTACGCCACCACCCTGCACTTCTGCCCCTGTGAAGTCACCAAAGACGGCTTCGGCTGCGTAGTGGGCCTGCCTGCCGGCACCAACACGGATCTGACCATTACGGAAAAGGAGCCCACCCTGTTCCGGAAGAACAAGTGGGTAGTGGCCCACGTGGAAAATGAAGGCCTCCTCAGCAGAGGCGTGGTTCCCGGCATCACTGGCACAAACCTTGAGATCAAGTACTAAAAGAGGGGAAGTACGATGAAGTACCTTTTGGGCATCGACTTTGGCGGCGGCGCCTCCAAAGCGACACTGATCGATACAACCGGCAAGATCCTTGCCGAACACACCGTAGAATATCCCACCTACTACCCGGAAGCCGGCGCCTGTGAGCAGAAGCCCCAGGACTGGATCGCCGCCCTGTGCGAAGGCTGCAAAGCCCTGCTGACCAAAAGCGGCATCCAAAACTCCGACATTCTGGCCGTAGCTGTGGACTCTGCCACCCATACATTCCTCCTTTGCGACGAAACCGGCACGCCCCTCATGGATGCCATCCACTGGACGGATCTGCGCAGCCGCAAGCAGGCGGATGCCCTTTTTGCCGCCCACGGGCAGGAGATTTTTGAAAAGACCTATCACAAGCCCAGCACCATCTGGACTTTGCCCCAGCTGATTTGGCTGAAGGAGCACCATGGGGAAATCTTCTCCCAGGCAAAGTTCCTGTTCTTCGAAAAGGACTACATCCGCTATTTCCTGACAGGAGTCTACTGCACAGACTACATTGAAGCCGAAGGCAGTATGTTCTTCGACTGCAACAAACTGGCATGGGACGAGACTCTCTGCCGCATGGCAGGCCTGCCTGCGGAGATCCTGCCGCCCATCGTCAAGCCTACAGATGTGGTGGGTACCGTCACAAAAACCGCGGCGGAACTGACAGGTCTGTGCGAAGGCACCAAGGTCATCTGCGGCACCACGGATACCGCCATGGAAGTCTTTGCCGCAGGTGCCGTAAAGCCGGGCGATATGACCGTGAAGCTGGCCACCGCCGGCAGGATCTGTGTCATCACCGACCGTGCTTACCCCGATAAGCACCTTGTGAACTATTCCCATATTGCCCCCGGTCTGTGGTATCCCGGCACCGCTACCAAAGCCGCAGCATCCAGCTACCGCTGGTATCGGGACACCTTCGGGGAGACCTATGACCGGCTGAACGACGGCGCAGCCCAGATCGCTCCCGGTGCCGAGGGACTTCTGTTCCACCCCTATCTCAAGGGGGAACTGACTCCCTTCGGAGACCCCAGTTTGCGGGGAAGCTTCATTGGTATCGGCGCTCAGCATACCAAAGCCCACTTTACCCGTGCTGTGCTGGAAGGCGTCAGTTTCTCCCTTCTGGATTGCAAAAATTATCTGGACAGCCTGCAGATCCCCTACTGCACCGACGGTGCCACCCTTATCGGCGGCGGCGCCAAGGGCACGCTCTGGAGCCAGATCACCGCAGATGTTTTGGGTATCCCCCTGCGCATTACGGAAAATTCCGATTCCTCCCTTGGCTCTGCCATGCTGGCAGGCATTGCCTGCGGCGTGTTTGCCGATGCCGAGGAAGCAGCCAAAATCTGTATCAAGGAAAAACGCTGGGTGCAGCCGGATCCTGCCCGCCACGAAGCCTACGGAGAGATTTTCACCCGCTATCAGGCGGTGCAGAAAGCCCTTGCCCCCCTGTATAACGAATGGAATAAATAACAAAACAGCACCGCCGCATTCGTGAGAATGCGGCGGTACTGTTTTTGTTGAAAAAAAACTCAATTGCTTTTAAAATGTGTCATTTATTGGACTACTGTTTTGATAACATTTCGAAGGGAAACCAGTTGTTTTGAAACAGAAAACAATGTATACTAAAAACAAAAAAGACTCCTTTCGGAGCCTTCTGCCTCACACACTGTGAGTTCGCCGGAGCGATGCTTTCGCTAAAAGCTTATTTGAACTTGTAGTGTAATCTCAACGGTAGTTTTGAGACACCTATATTATGCACAATCCCAATGACTTTGTCAAGAAAGGATTTAACAATTATGAAAAACGAGAAAATGAACGGGAACAACAAAAATATCGGCAGTTACTATCTTGGCCTGGATGTTGGCACAAATTCTGTTGGTTGGGCCGTGACCGATAAGTCCTACAATGTTTTAAAGTTCAAGGGCAACGCCATGTGGGGTGTGCGTTTGTTTGAGGAAGCGCAGGATGCTTCTGCCAGAAGATCCAGCAGAACGGCCAGACGGAGACTCGACCGCAGAAATCAGCGCTTACTGCTGCTGCAGGGCTTATTTGCCAATGCGATAACGGAAATCGATCCCCAATTTTTCCTGCGGATGCAGGAAAGTGCCCTGCACGAAGAAGACAAAACCGGCAGCAGGTTTTCTCTCTTTGCCGGAGATTCCTACAATGACAAAACATACCACAAGCAGTATCCAACGGTTTACCACCTTCGCAGGGAACTTGCAGCATCAAAAGATGCCCACGACGTTCGGCTTGTGTATCTGGCGCTGCATCACATCGTGAAGAGCAGAGGTCATTTCCTGTATGAAACTTCTGATTCCGGGGATGATTTTGCGTCCCCTGTGCAGGCTTTTGCGCAGCTGCAGATGTATTTGGAAAAAGAATATGCCTGCAAAATCGAGGCACCCGACGAGGCTGCTTTTGTGGCTGTGCTGTGCAGAAATGACATGGGGATCACCGCAAAGAAAAAAGCCTTGAAGGGACTTTTTGAAGCTCCCTCTGAAAAGGAATTGAGCATCGATGTTGCATCGGTTTGCGACATGCTCGCCGGAGCTTCCGTGGCTTTTGCCGCGCTGTTTTGCGACGAGGAACTGAAGCAGGCTGAAGTAAAGAGTTTCAGTTTAAAGAACAGTCTGGACGATAATTTCGATGCACTCAGCACTGTGCTTGGGGATCGTATGGAGTTACTGCTTCAGTTAAAGCGTGTTTATGATGCCGCAAAACTTTCCCAGATCCTTGATGGGAAGCAGAGCATCAGCGAAGCAAAGATCGCACTCTATGAAAAGAATCGCAAAGATTTGTCACTGCTGAAAAAATATGTGCGAAAAACCGCACCGGGAAGTTACAAGCGCATTTTTGCGCAAAAGGCGGAGAAACTCAACAATCTTCCCGCATACAATCAGTATAAGTCCAAAAGTGGAGACTATGCCTGTTCGCAGGAGGATTTCTGCAAATTCCTGAAGAAAGAACTTCCTGTACCGGATGCATCCGATGCAGAACTTTGCCGTATCTTCCGGGAAATTCAGGATGCTTCGTTCCTGCCACGCCTTCGTGGCAGTGATAACGGCGTGATCCCTTACCAACTGCACAAGCGGGAACTGCTGAAAATTCTTGAGAATGCATCGACATATCTGCCTTTCCTCAATGAAACGGATGCCGACGGCTTTACGGTAAAAGAAAAAATCGTGAAAGTTTTTGAATTCCGGATCCCCTATTATGTGGGGCCGCTGAGCTGTAAACATCCCAACCATTGGGTGGTGCGTTTTGCCGGCAAAGAACACGAAAAGGTTTACCCTTGGAATTTTGAAAGCATTGTGGATACCGAAGCATCTGCCGATGCATTTATGGCAAACTTGATCGGCAAATGTACCTATACCGGCGAGAAGGTCCTGCCGAAGGATTCTTTGCTCTACAGCGAATTTGCCATGCGCAATGAGATGAACCTGCTCCGTGTTAACGGACACCCGCTTCCGGAAAATGTGAAGCAGGAGCTGCTGCAGCATTTCTTCTATGACGCAAGTCGCAAGGTGACAAAAAAACAGATTTGGAGCTATTTGCGTGGAAAAGGTCTCATCGCAGAGACCGACGAACTCAGCGGCATTGACGATACCGTTAAGACTACCCTTCGTTCTTTCCATGATTTTAGGGACATTCTGAGCCGTGTCGGAGATTATGACATGGTGGAGGAGATCATCCGCAGCATTTTGGTCTTTGGAGAAGATAAGCGGATGCTGCGCAGATGGCTGCAGAAAAACACACACGACCTGACGGACGAGGATTATAAGCACATCTGCCGACTGAGGTATAAGGATTGGGGACGGCTGTCCGAAACACTTCTCACAGGTCTGAAGGACGAGCAGGGGAAAAATGTAATTACATATCTGCGGAAAACCGACAAAAACCTGATGCAGATCCTTGCGGAATACGGTTTCGGCAAACTGGCCGATGCCCACAGGACGGAGCTGCTTGGCGGCAACAGGACACTTGCGGACAAACTGGAGGAGATGTATGTTTCCCCCATGGTTCGCCGCAGCCTGCGGCAGGCGCTGCGCATTGTAGATGAAATCGTCGATATTCGAAGATCTGCGCCGGAGAAGATTTTTATCGAAATGGCCAGAGGGGACAAGCTGGAATTGAAGGGCAAGCGTACAGAGTCCAGAAAATCCAAATTGCAGGCCTTGTATGCTGCTTGTAAGGAAGAAAGCGCCGCAATGTTTGCAAAACTGGAAAAAGAGGACGACAACAGCCTTCGCAGCGACAAACTGTACCTTTATTATCTCCAGATGGGAAAATGTATGTACTCCGGCGACCCCATCGATTTGGATGCCCTTCTCCACGGAGAAAAGTATGATATCGATCATATTTTCCCCCGTTCCAGAGTCAAGGACAACAGCCTCGATAACAGAGTGCTGGTTCGCAGCGAACTCAATCGCGAAAAGACCAACACCTACCCCATTGGGGAAGATATCCGCAAAAAAATGCTGCCCCTTTGGCAGCAGATGAAAAAGCAGGGACTCATCAGTCCGAAAAAGTTCGACCGGCTCACCCGTTCCTATCCCCTGACAGAGAAGGAACTGTCCGATTTTGTTGCCCGCCAGCTGACGGAAACTCAGCAGTCCACCAAGGCCCTTGCGACCCTGCTGCAGAATATAAACCCGGATATCCGCATTGTGTATTCCAAGGCAGGCAACGTGTCCGACTTCCGTCATGAATTTGATATGCTCAAATGCCGGGATATCAACGATTTGCACCATGCAAAAGATGCTTACCTCAACATTGTGGTGGGCAATGTTTATGACACCAAGTTCACATCCCGTTTCTTTGCCAATATCCACCGGGAAAACTATAGTCTGAACAAGGTTTTTGCCTTCGATACGCCCGGTGCATGGGATAAGACCGAAACGATCAAGACCGTGAAAAAATGGATGGCCAAAAACAATGTTCTGGTCACAAGAATGCCCCGGGAGGTCAAGGGTCAGCTGTTTGACTTGCAGCTTATGCCGGCAGGCAAGGGGCAGGTGGAAAAGAAGCAGGGCCTTTCCGTGGAGAAATACGGCGGCTACAATAAACGAGCCGGAGCCTATTTCTGTGTTGTGGAGTATACGGACAAGAAAAAGCGTGTGCTTGCCCTGCAGCCGGTCTATGTCTATAAAAAATCCCTGTATGAATCCGATCCTGTCCGCTATTGCACGGAAGAACTTGGCCTGAGGGAACCGAAAGTCATAGCAAAGAAGATCCGCATGGATGCCCTTTTGGAATTGGATGGCAAGCGGCTGCTGATTTCCGGCAGAACCGGAGAACGACTGCTTTGTAAGCACACATATCAACTCGCCATGGATTCCAACCGTGAGAAATACATTCGCAGCATTTCCAAATATGTGGAGCGCTGCGCTGCCCGGAAAGCAGAACTTCCTGTTACGGAGCACGACGGACTGACCGCCGAAGGCAACCGGGATCTATATGATTGGTTCCTGAAGAAATGTGACCAAAATGTGTATGCAGACCTTTTCAAAAACATGAAAGCGGATATGGTGCAGCATCGGGATAAATTTGAAGCCATGTCGATTCTGGAGCAGGCAAAGCTGCTGTTGGAAATTCTGAAGGCCTTTAAATGCAATGCACAAAACCCGGATTTTTCTTCTCTGTGCGGCAAGGGAAAGGTTGCCATCCTTCTGGAAGGAATGAATATTACAAAGCGCAAATCGGCATTTCTGATAAATCAGTCTGTTACCGGCCTGTTTGAAACCAAGACCGATTTAATGAGGTGATGCGGTGGGATGGCGCATCGTTTCGGTATCCGGCATATATGAGAGTGCTCCTGTTGTTTGACCTTCCCACAGAAACCGCTGCAGAACGGCGGGAATATACCCGTTTTCGGAAGTATCTTATAAAAAACGGATTTTTCATGATGCAGGAATCCGTCTATTGCAAACTGGCTCTGAATCAGACGGTTGTCAACGGTTTGCTGGAAAGCGTTCGCAAGAATAAGCCGCAGGCCGGCCTTGTACAGGTGCTGGTGATTACCGAAAACCGTTTAGGTAAAAAACACCATATGGAAGATACTCTGGTAATAGACGAAGACCTTTGCATTTTTTGACGGAGGTGATATAATAACAATACCGTTGGAAGTTACAACCGCATTGTAGTGACGGGCTGCTCCACTCAAATTGCATATTTGAGGTTTGAGAGTAGTGTAATTTCTAACGGTAGTCAAACAACCTTTACATTGTCGACAAGCCCTGCCTTGTTTGAGAGTAGTGTAATTTCTAACGGTAGTCAAACGAGACACCATGCACATTCTGGCTCTCGTAAGTTTGAGAGTAGTGTAATTTCTAACGGTAGTCAAACCCGGAGGTAGAGGAGGGCTGACGATGAGAGGTTTGAGAGTAGTGTAATTTCTAACGGTAGTCAAACCCCGGTTGTCCATCTTGTCCAGCTCCGTCCGTTTGAGAGTAGTGTAATTTCTAACGGTAGTCAAACAAATACGGAATCCCTGCCGCCTATGTGCCGGTTTGAGAGTAGTGTAATTTCTAACGGTAGTCAAACTAAAATTTTATAGGGAACATAGGGAACATAGTTTGAGAGTAGTGTAATTTCTAACGGTAGTCAAACGACGGCAACGTCTGGGTGCTTATCAAGGGCGTTTGAGAGTAGTGTAATTTCTAACGGTAGTCAAACGGCTGTGTCTCCATTCCCTGCCGTGTAATGGTTTGAGAGTAGTGTAATTTCTAACGGTAGTCAAACAGGACGGTGTTGTCCTCTACGCCGGGCACCGTTTGAGAGTAGTGTAATTTCTAACGGTAGTCAAACCCGATATTCTGGACGATGACTCT
>JAZODH010000003.1:0-65711 GCA_045596925.1 Eubacteriales bacterium | reverse complement strand
TAGATCACGGGGGATCCGGGGCCGAGAAGATAGAGATTCGCCGCCATCTTCATGTTGTTTTCGGTTATGAATGCACCCGCGATCCTGTCCATGTCATGATTTGACAGGAAGGGGATCACCATACCGTCGGGGTTTTTCTCCAGAACTCTGCTCTGGAAGGATTCTACGTAATTGGTGAACTTTGCGATTGATGAATTGCCCTTTGCGGCGCTTGCGATAACGCCCTCTGCCTGTGACATGGCGAAATTGAAGCAGTTCATGGAGCCGTAGTAGTCAAGTATCTCGGTCTCGCCCGACCAGCACTCGCCCACGCAGTAAATGTCGGGCTTGATTTTGCGTAGCTCATCCATGTACCATTCCCAGAACTGAGCCGACCTTTCGGTGTCGCCGTAGTAAATATATTTGATAGCATCGAATCTGAAGCCGTCAACTCCGAGATCGAGATAGTATTTTGCCACGTCAAGCACGGCATCCTTGACCTTTGGGTTGTCGTAGTTCAGCTCGGGCATGGCACCGTCGAAATTGCACTCGTACCATGCGTCAACCGTGGCGATCTTCTGGTATTGTATTCCGCCTGCTTTTTCTCCCGTTGTCACGCAGGAATAAAAATCGTAATATTCGTTTTCGGTGTCACCGTTCATGCGGGCTTCCTTGAATTTTATGAACCACTCGTGCTGATTTGAGGTGTGATTTATTGCAAGATCAAGTATCAGCTTTACATTGCGTTCATGGCAAAGGTCGATAAGCTCCTTTAAGTCCTTTTCCTCACCGAAACGCCAGTCTATTTGGTAATAATCCTTTGCGTCGTACTTGTGGTAGGAGGGGGACGAGAAGATGGGGGACAGCCATATGCCCTGAACCCCGAGACTTTTATCGGAATTGACGTTTCCGTCGTTGAGATAATCGAATCTGTTGATAATTCCTCTCAGGTCTCCGAAACCGTCACCGTTTGAATCCGAGAAGGAACCGACGAAAATCTGGTAAAAGGTTCGGTAATTGTCGTCCACGGTGTCGGGCACGGGTCCCGGCTCCTTTTCGCCGCAAGCGCACAGAATAACAGCGCAGAGCAGGGCGAATATTATTAGAAATGATATTTTTCTTTTCATTTTGTCACCTGTTTATTCTGCCTTGTTTTCAAACGTGTTGCCGTCGCGAACGAGAGCAAATATCTTCAGCGATTCAAGTGCCTTTCCATCGTTGTCAAAAAACGCCTGATTCTCTACCGAACAGCCGCCGTACCACTTGCCCGCGTCCTTGGGATCGTAAGCTCCCGCAAAGGACGTAGCCCAGCCCGAGCCGTACTTCTCCCAGATGGCGAGATTTTCCTCGTAGCTGTCGCCGCCTACACCGATCCAGGTGCCTTCCCAGTAGAAAACTCCGATTCCGTTCTTGGTTTTGTTTACAACGGTATCTATCACGTCACGGACGAGATCTGCCTGCCCTTGAGGGGTGTACGGGTAATTTTTGACAAGTCCGTCACCCTCGCCCACGGTGTTTGTTGAAAAATCGAAGTTTTTGGGTGAGTACGCGTAGGAGGTTTCCGCCACCATCACCTTTTTATTATATGTATCGGCGACCTTGGTAAGAACGGTGGCAAGATTTTCGAGCGTTCCGTGCCAGAATGGGTAGTAAGATGAGGCGAAAACGTCGTAGTCCACACCGTAGTAATCAAGATTTTTGCTGTAGCTTTCGTAATTGGTCACCTTTTCGGGATTTGCGAAGTGTATTGCCACGAGCGCATCGGGACAAACCTCGCGTACCGCCTTTGAACCTGCGGACATAAGCTGAGTGATCTTCTTCCAGCCGTCTGTGGCCGAGCTCCACTCGCCGCACATGCCGCCGTTTGTCTCGTTGCCCACCTGCACCATGCCGATGTCAACGTCTGCCTTTACAAGCTTTTCAAGGCAGTCCTTTGTGTAAGTGTAAAGAGCCTCGGATTTCTCGTCAATACCCATATCAGCCCACGCCTTCGGTACCATCTGCTTTGCGGGATCAGCCCAGAAGTCGCTGTAATGGAAATTCACCAGCAATTTCATGCCGTTTTTCGTTGCTCGCTTGCCAATTTCTACAGCGTTTTCAATATCGCAGTTCCCGCCGCCGTATCCGCGTCCCTGAGCATCGTATGGATCGTTCCATATACGGACGCGGATATAATTCACGCCGTTTTCGGAGAGAATTTTATATACGTCCTTTTCCTTGCCGTCGTGATCGTAATATTTTACTCCGCTTGCCTCAAGAGCGGGGACGCAGGAGGCGTCCATGCCCATGATGAAATCCTCGGGCAGATTTTCAACCTTTTTTACATACAGTGAATCCGACGTTACCGTTGCTTTCATATCATTTGGTCTCCAATCCTTGCTTTTTTGTGCACCCCTGCCACACCCCGACAGCACTGCTGTCAGAGTGAGCAAGGCTGCGAAGCAGATCATTATCCTTTTTGAAAATTTCATTTTTCAGCTCCCGTTTCGATCATTTGAGCAGGGAATCGCTCACATAGACCTTGACGCTTGTCTTGTCGATCGTAGCGTTGTTGCCCTCGCGCGCGAGCACCGCGGATCCTGCGCGCTCACCGTCGGCAACCAGATTCCAGTCCTCAAGTATCTCAAAGGGCAGGGCTGTGTTGTGAGGATTGAGAACCACGACAGCCACACCACCCCGGTTGTTGTCAAAATAGACCTTGACCAATCCGCTTCCCGTTTCCTCATAGGTTATAGTGGTCTCGGGATCGGTAAAAATACTGAATGCACGGCGCATTTCGATAAGTCCCTTGTAGTAAAGCATGGTTTCGTATTGTATCGTGCCCGATTTCAGCACTGACCAGTCGATGTTGTTCACCGCGTCGCTTGACTTGTAGCTGTTTTCGTCGCCGCCCTTTGTGCGGAGCATTTCTTCACCTGCCTGCCAGAAGGGAGTTCCCTGTGAGATCATAAGGATCGCCGCGCCCAGTCGGTTCATTCTGATCCGATCCTCCTCGGAGGAATCTGGATTTGAGAGCAAGAGCTTATCCCATAGGGTGTTGTTGTCGTGGGCGCTCATGTAGTTGATGACCATGGCGTTCTGAACTCTCCATGTGGTGCCCGAAACGCTTCCACCCTTGATTCCAAACATGACCTTTGCAAGGTTTGCCTTCGGCGAGCCGTTGATATAGCCCTGTGCCTTTGCATCGAAAACACTGCCCTTGAGACCGTCGCGGATAGCGTCGTTGAACACGGCAACAGAGCCGATGGCATTGCCCGTGGGGGTGATCTTCGAGATGTTTGACTGATTTGCCTGGTCGCTTCCGTCAATGGTCGCGCCCATGGTCCAACCCTCGCCGTATATGATGGCGTTGGAGTTCACAGCGTGAACCGCGCTCTCGACCTGTTGCATGGTCTCAAGATCATGAAGTCCCATCAAGTCAAAGCGGAGACCGTCCAGCTTGTATTCTTCCACCCAATAGGAGGTGGATTCAACCATGAATTTTCCGAACATATATCTCTCGGAGGCGGTGTCGTTTCCGCAACCGCTGGCGGAGGAATTTGCACCTGTTGAGGTGTACCTGTAATAATAGTAGGGAACGATCTTGTTCAGCGAGCTGTTTGCGTCGTATGTGTGGTTGTATACCATGTCCATGATGACGCCGATGCCTGCACCGTGGAGAGCCTTTACCATTTCCTTGTATTCTTTTATTCTGACCTCGCCGTTATAGGGATCGGTTGAGTAGCTTCCCTCGGGGACGTTGTAGTTCTCGGGATCGTAGCCCCAGTTAAACTGGTCCTCGGGGTGGGTCTCGTCAACCGATGCGTAGTCGTAAACGGGAAGCAGGTGAACGTGGGTGATTCCAAGATTCACGAGATAGTCAACGCCCACAGCCTCGCCGTGCTCATTTACAAGTCCGCACTCGGTGAAAGCAAGATACTTGCCCTTGTACTGCGAGGATTCTATCTTGTTCGAGAAGTCGCGCACGTGGACCTCCCAGATGATCGCCTCGGAATATTTTTTAATGGGGGATTTGAGGTCTGCGCCGTTCCAGTCCTCGGGATCGGTGAGGGAAAGGTCGACCACCATGCCTCGCTTGCCGTTGACACCTGCCGATCTCGCATATGGATCGACAGCTTCCTGTGTTCCGACGGAGGTGGTTACGGTGTAGGTGTAGTAGGTGCCGTGACCGCACTCCTCTGTGTGCGACCACACGCCCTTGTCACCTTTGACCATGTCGACCGACTTGTACGCGTCAACACCATTTCCTGCGGTGAAAAGGTTCAAAACGACCTTTGAAGCCGTAGGTGCCCAGACCTTGAAGGTGGTGGTGTCGCCGTTGATGGTGGCACCGAGATCATTTCCGTCGTAGTGATAATTTTGTGCAAAATATTCACTGTCAAAAATGCCCGTGGGAACCACGGGACGTTCACCGTAGCCGTCGATCTCAACGCGGTAATTTTTTGACAGATCGAGGCTTTCCGAAACCTCGATGTATCCCGTTGTAGCATCCTTGCCGAGCGTTGAGATGCTCTCGACCCCGATCTCTCTGTCACCCTCGTAAACCTTGACCGCGTCAAGGCTTGAAATGGCGGTTTTGGGCGAGATCGAGTATTGGATCTTCTTTTCGTCAACGATACCCGCCATAGAGAATTTCTGTATCATTTTAAGAGTTTTTCCTCCGTCATCGCTTGTGTATTGAGCCGCGTCTCCGGGCTTTAAGTAGATCACCGTTTCCTTGCCCTCTATCACGGCAAATCTGTCCTGCTCGTAGTCCTTTGTGGCACTGCCCCAGGAGCTGCCGCCGGGTTCGGAGCAGTCGCGGCGCACGATGAATCCTACCTGCTCAACGTCCTCGGGAACGTTCACTACCATTTTTGCACCGTAAGCGCATTCGTGGAACAGATGCCCCTGTCCCGCGCGGTCCCCCCACCAGATCCACACGTCGCAGTTCTCGTAGCTGCCGTCGTAGGTCCAGTAAAGGGTCAGCTGATTGTAGCCTTCCTCAAGCGGTAATTTGTACTCGTCCTGCGAGGGCTGAGCGGAGTCATCCGTTGTGTCCCCGCCGTCACCGTCGGGCTTGGAACACGACGTAAAGATAAGAGAAAAGGATGCCGAAAGCATAGATAGGATCAAAATGAAGCATAGTAATTTTTTCATAGAGTACTCTCCCCGATAAATAATATTTTAGGTAATACCCACAAAAAGTATAACATAAAAAAATTGACATTACAAGAGCCTTACAATTTTTATCCGCAAAAAATAAGAGCGGTGCAATACACCGCTCTTATTTTTTCAGTAGTTGTCTCTGTATTTTTTAACAGCAAAATTATATATGCCGATGCCGAGGAATCCAACGATTATCACGATGCATGAGATGTACACCCATGCGTCAACCGAGCCGTCGATCTTCAGCTCCTCCCACAGGTCGTTGACAAGTGAAAGAGTTTCCGAGGGCAGGGTCTTGTAGCAGTTTTTGTCGTACTCTGCGGCAAAATCAATGTCGGGGTAGAGAAGCTCCATAGCCTCCTCGCCCATGTATTCTGCGTATTCGGGGTCTTCAACCACCAGGCTGTTTGGAGACGCATAATAGATGTACTCCGCGTTGGCGACGGCAATTTCCTTTGAGAGCATAAAATTGATGTAAGCCTCAGCGGCCGCTTTGTTGCGGCTTCCCTTGGGAATACACATAGCGTCAACGAAGTAGTTGGTGCCCTCGGAGGGGAAGTAGAATGACAGATCCTCATTGTTTTCGTACATGCTCAGATAGTCTCCAACGTAGTAGGAGCTGATCCATGCCTCGCCCGACTCCATCTTGTTGTAGATCTCGTCCATAACGTAGCTCTGTACGATAGGCTTTTGCTCAGCGAGCTTTGAAAGAGCCTGACGCCAAAGAGCCTCGTCGGTGGTATTTACGTCGATTCCCTCAAGATACATAGCCGTGCCGAAGGCGTCGCGGGAGTTGTTGAACTGAAGTATCATCTTGCTGTACTTTTCGTTCCAAAGAAGATTCCAAGACTGATCGGCCACGTCCGCCTCGTCAACTCGTGCGCTGTTGTAGATAACGCCGATGATGCCGTAGGTGTAGGGAACGGTGTATTTCTCGTCCGGGTCATAGTAAAGTCCCTTGAAATCATCGTAAACGTACCGATAGTTGGGAATATTTGAGTAGTCAAGCTCCTCCAGCATACCCTCGTCCGCCAGACGCTTTATCATGTAGTCGGAGGGGATAATGACGTCGTAACCGGTGGCACCGCTCTTGAGCTTTGCGTAAAGGTCCTCGTTGCTGGCGTAGGTGGAGTAATTTACCTTGATTCCCGTTGCCTTTGTAAACTCGGCGTTTACGTCGAGGGAATCCTCGGAGCCGTCCGAGATATACTCACCCCAATTATATACGTTGATGGTTATATCCTCGGCTGAGACGGGCAGAGCCGCCGCGCAGAGAAGAAAAACCGTAACAAAAGCAAAAAAAGCGGAAAAAAATCTTTTCAACTTAGCCGTTGCTCCTTTTCAGGGTTATTTTTTTACTTTCTTTTCGCTCTTTGAGCTTGTCACGTTGGACAGGATAAGGAGCAAAAGGATAGCGATGAAAATGAGAGTTGATAGTGCGTACATATCGGGCGTAACTCTCTTTTTCGTCATTGAATAGATGCGGATGGGCAGGGTCTCAAAGCCGCTTCCCACCGTGAAATAGCTGATAACAAAGTCGTCAAGGGACAGGGTAAACGCCATGATGGCACCTGTGAGGACTCCCGGCATAATTGCGGGAAGCTCAACACGGAAAAAAGCCTGCATGGGCGTGCAGCCCAGGTCCATAGCCGCCTCGGGGAGCTGGGAATCCAGCTGTTTTATCTTTGGCAGTACCGACAGGATAACGTAGGGCAGGTTAAAAGTAACGTGCGCGATGAGCAGAGTCCAGAAGCTCAGGTTGTTGTCAAAATGGAGCAGAGTGCCAACGAACACGAAAAGAAGCATCATGGAGATACCCGTTACGATATCGGGGTTCATCATGGGGACGTTGGTTACTGTCATAAGCGTGCCCTTGAGATATTGCTTTTTCATTCTGGAAATACCCACGGCCGCCGCAGTTCCGATAACAGTTGCGATGACCGAGGAGGTCACGGCAAGGATAAGGGTGTTCTTCAGTGCCGCCAAGGTTGCCTTGTCGCTCAGAAGCTCCTGATACCAGCGCAGAGAAAATCCCTCGAAAACGCCGGTGGAGTTGCTGGAATTAAAGGAAAAGAGCACGAGAATACCGATAGGTGCGTAGAGAAATACGAAAATGAGAGTGGTGTAGATCCTCTGAGAAAGCTTCATACCACAACACCTCCGTCCTCATCCGAGAAGTGGTTCATTACCGCCATGCAAATGATGATAATCACCATAAGAATAAGCGAAATTGCCGCTCCCAGGTTGTAATTGTAAGAGGTCTGGAACTGACGCTCGATGGTGTCACCGATAAGGTCAAAGTTGCCGCCGCCCAGCTTCTGTGAAATGTAGAAGGTACTGATAGAGGGAACAAAGACCATGGTAACGCCCGAAATGATGCCCGACATGGAAAGGGGCAGGGTGACCTTTGTGAGTACCTTGATACCGCTGCAGCCCAGATCCTGCGCCGCCTCGATAAGACGACGGTCGATCTTTGACATTACCGAATAGATGGGCAGGATCATGTAGGGCAGGAAGTTGTATACCATACCCAAAATAACCGCGCCGCTTGTGTTTATCATGTGCACGGGGCCAAGGCCTATCTTTGCAAGGATCTGATTGATAAAGCCCGTGTCCTCAAGGATCGCCATCCAGGAATAGGTGCGGATAAGGAAATTCATCCACATGGGAAGCATAACCAGCATCATCATTATCTTCTGCGTGCTTGCCTTACTTTTGGAAAGGGCATAAGCCAGAGGATAAGCGATGATAAGGCAGATAAACGTAGCAATAAGCGCGAAGCTGATAGAACGGAAGAAGATTATCAGCGTACTGCGGCTCAGAGCGTTTGCCACGTTGTCAAGGGTGAACGCGCCCTCCTTGTCGGTGAATGCGTAGTAAGCTACGAAGATAAGGGGCGCAATAATGAACAGAACCGACCAGACGGCGTGAGGCGCCGCCAGCCAGCTTTGCATATTTTTGTGCTTCATTCTTCCTCTGCCCCCTCGTTTACGTCGGACAGCTTTTCAAGCTCGTCACTGAAAGAGGAGTAGTCTCCGAATTTATCCGAATACTTGGACTTTTTCATTACGTGGATAGCATCCGGCTCAATATACAGACCGATGCGCTCGTCGGGACCTACGTAATCGGTGGTCTGTATCACCCACTTAAAGCCGCCGATGTCCACGATTATCTCGTAATGCACGCCCTTGAAGGTAACGCCCGTGACAATACCCTGGAGCATACCCTTTTCAAGGGGTACAACGTCAACGTCCTCGGGACGCACTACTATATCAACGGCTTCACCCTTTTCAAAACCGCTGTCAAGACACTCGAATGTGTGACCCGAGAATTTTGCCTTATAGTCCTCAAGCATAACGCCCGCCAGAATGTTACTCTCTCCGATAAAGTCTGCGACGAAAGCGTTTACTGGCTCGTTGTAGATGTCGGTGGGAGTACCGATCTGCTGAATGACACCCTCGTTCATGACCACGATAACGTCGGACATGGAGAGTGCCTCCTCCTGATCGTGGGTGACGTATATAAATGTAATTCCCGTGCGTACCTGAATGTTTTTAAGCTCGTTCTGCATATCCTTGCGGAGCTTGAGGTCAAGAGCACCCAGAGGCTCGTCCAAAAGCAGGATCTTCGGCTCGTTTATAAGCGCGCGTGCAATGGCAACTCTCTGCTGCTGACCGCCTGACAGGGAATTGACGTTTCTGCGCTCGAATCCGGAAAGATTTACCAGTGCAAGCATTTCTTTTACACGCGTGCGTATCTCCTCTTCGGGCTTTTTTGCCAGACGGAGACCGAATGCAATATTTTCAAACACGTTGAGATGCGGAAAAAGCGCGTATCTCTGAAAGACCGTGTTTACGTTTCTTTTGTGAGGGGGAACGTCGTTCATTTTCTTTCCGCCGATGCAGACGTCGCCGTGATCGGGGAATTCAAAGCCCGCGATGATACGCAGGGTAGTGGTCTTTCCGCAACCGGAAGGGCCGAGTAATGTCACGAACTCCTTGTCGTGAATACTAAGATCAATGCCGTCGAGAACAGTTTCACCGTCAAATGCCTTGCGGATATTTTTCAGCTCGATTACGCTATCAGCTCTTGCCAATTTCTTTAATCCTCCAAAAAATAAATGAGATGAAAATTTGAGCGAGGGTAAGACAAATTCCCCGCCTGTTTTTTCAGACTGAGCAATCTGCAATACCCTCTTGGGAATGTATTATAACAGAGATTGAGAAAAAATGCAATATATTTTGAAAAATTTCGCAAAAAAATATTATTTCTCTCAATTATTCAAGTTAAAACGCCGTTTTTGAGGATTTTTCTTGCAAAATCTCACTTATTCTCGCTTATTCTCACTTATTCTCGATTTCCGTGGCGAGCTTGATGCCTCTATTTTGCATCGTGCGGGCATGGCAGGCAAGACGAACCCCCGTCGGGCGAAGCCCGACGGGGGTGTTGTGTAAAATTATTTGACTTTTCCGGAATTGTAGGAAGAAGAGGTGTCAGCCACTACCTCAACTACGTTTTCTTTTCTGCGGGAGGTTGCGATCCTCTTGTCAAGCTCGGCCTTGAAAAGCTCTTCGTCAAGAGGAAGTTCAACTGCTTTGCCCGTCCAGGAGGAAAGGTGCATAGCGTTGGAAATGGTCAGACCGAAGATACCCTCTCTGCCGTCAGCGATAAGCTTTCCGCCGTTAAGGATTGCATCGGTGAATGCGATAAGCACGCCCTTGTGCTGGGGATTTTCACCGTCAAGCTCAACCTCGATCTTCTCGATGTTGGGATGACCGAAGGGCTTGGTGTTTGTTTTTGTGAACTCAGGCTCTGGAGTATCCAGCTTGTAAAGGGTCAGCTTGTTGTCCTCTGCCACCAGCTTTCCGCCGTCAAGCGTGATCTCAAAGCGGTTGGTGCCGGGAGCGTCGCCGGTGCTTGTGATGAAAGTGCCCGTTGCGCCGTTTTCGTATTCGACGTAAGCGGTAACGTCGTCCTCTACCTCAATGTCGTGCCACTTGCCGTAGTGGAGCTTTGCGTCGACCTTTTTGGGCATTCCGCAGATCCACTGCCAAAGGTCAAGGTTGTGAGGGCACTGGTTGAGCAGAACGCCACCGCCTTCACCGCTCCAGGTTGCTCTCCACTCGCCCGAATCGTAGTAGCACTGAGGACGGTACCAGTTGGTAATGAGCCAGTTCGTGCGGCGGATATTTCCAAGCTCACCGCTCTTTACGATCTCGCGCATCTTTTTGTAAAGGCAATTCGTCCTCTGATTGAACATCATAGCAAAGATAAGCTCGGGGTGACGGTCAGCCTCCTCCATCATTTCCCGGACGGCGAGAGTGTAAACGCCTGCGGGCTTTTCGCACATAACGTGCAGACCGTGACGAAGACCTTCAATAGCGAGCTTGGGGTGATCATAGTGGGGAACGGCTACGAGGATAGCGTCAACAAGTCCGGACTCCATCATCTTGATCGCATCGTCAAAGCAAGCAACGTCTTCCTTTATTTCCTTTGCCGCCTCAAGTCTTTTTGGGTTGATGTCTGCAACTGCCGTTACCGTCATGCCGGGCACGTTGCCGGCAGTTATGCTCTTGAGGTGTGAGCTACCCATGTTACCAACGCCAATAATACCAAGTCTTACGATTTCCATTTTGTTTTCCTCCGTTTAAATGTCAGTGATTATCTTTTTCAGAGCGTCAACGGCGCAATCAAATGCTTCGTCGTTGTTTTTGAAGGAAAGACCTCCGACCTCACTCTTGTCGTCACCCTCCAGTGCCGCAAGACCGACGAATTTCGTCAGGTGAGGCTCGACTGTCAGGACGTTGGACGCGATGCCCTTGTAGTCTGCAATAAGCTCGGGCAGTTTGCCTATACCGTGTCCTGCGGGAACGATGCTGCCGTTTTCTGCGCAGTCCTTGATGTGGAAGTAGTAAACGTAAGGCTTCAGCATCTCCCAAGCGGAAAGGGTCTCCTGACCGCTCTGGATAAAGTTCGCGGGGTCAAATACTGCCTTGATCTCGGGGAGCGCACGGTGGATCTCCGCGCAACGGGAAGCCACGTCGCCGTAAATGCCCTTTTCGTTTTCGTGGCAGAGAACTATTCCGATGCCCTTTGCCATTTCCACGTATTTGGAAAGTCTCTCAAAAACCTCGTCTCTGTACTCGGCTTTGCCCTCTGTACCGTAGAAGCTGAACAGACGAATGCACTTTGCCTCGGTTATGTAAGCAGTTTCAAGAACTCTCTTGAACTGCTCTGTCTCAAAGGCGAAATCGTCCTGAATCTTGGTCTTGCCCACGGGGGAGCCGATAGACCAGACGGAAATTCCCGCGTCGCTGAGCTTTTTCTTTACTTCTTTTGCCTTGTCTGCGCTGATCTTTGCTACGTTTTCACCGTCAACGCCACGAATCTCCAGCATTTCGATGCCGTTTCGCTTCATGGCTTTGATCTGCCCGTCAAAATTACTGCTTGCCTCGTCCGCAAAAGCGGCGAGCTTGAATCCGTTCACCATATTTGTCTCCTTATTTATACTCCCGAATAAGCGGAGAAACCGCCGTCAACGGGAATAACGATGCCTGTAACAAAGCTTGCCGCGGCGGGATCGGTCAGATATTTGAGAGTTCCGAGAAGCTCCTCTGCCTCACCGAACCTGCCCATGGGGGTAGCCGCCAGAATTTTGTTTGTTCTGGGAGTGGGAGTGCCGTCCTCGTTAAAGAGAAGTGCCTGGTTCTGAGCCGTTACGAAGAAGCCGGGAGCGATAGCGTTGACGCGGATTCCCGTAGATGCAAAGTGAACGGCAAGCCACTGTGTGAAATTGGAAACGCCCGCCTTTGCCGCGCTGTACGCGGGGATCTTTGTCAAAGGGGTGTATGCGTTCATGGAAGAAACGTTTACGATACTGCAACCCTCGCCGCCGATCATGTCTGCAGCGAAGACCTGCGTGGGAATAAGAGTTCCCATGAGGTTGAGGCTGAATACGAAATCGAAGCCCTCACGATCGAGATTGAAGAAGGTCTTGATATCGTCTCTTACCTCGTCACCGGGTGTAAAATACTCATTTGTAGTGGTGGCTCTGGGGTTGTTTCCGCCTGCGCCGTTGATGAGGACGTTGCATTTGCCAAGATCGGCGAGAATTGCTGCGTGGACTTCCTCCAGTGCTGCCTTTTCAAGAACGTTTGCCTTGTAAGCCTTAGCCGTGCCCCCGTTGTCGCATATGCCTTGAGCGACCCTTTCAGCCGCCTCAAGATTCAGATCAAGCAGGGCAACGCTGTAGCCGTTTCTTGCCATTTCCTCGGCAAAGGACGCACAGAGAACTCCTCCCGCACCCGTAACAACACAAACCTTTGACATAATTTCTCCTTCCGCCGCCAAAGCGGCACAAAAATTATTGCATAAAAAACTTTACAAGCCTATTATACAACAATATTCCGGCAATAAAATTGCATATATCGTCAAAAAGTATTGCATTTTCTGAACTTTTTTGGTAAAATAGAAGTATCGGAATTGCAAAGTGTCCCCCAAAGAGCGATTTTAAATGTAAAAAGAGCAGGAGAGAACAGCTATGAAGACCCGATATCACGAATACAAAAAGGACGATATTCATCTCCACCACACGGTGGACACGTCTCCTCGGGACGAGGATTTTCTCACCCATGCCCACCGCAACTGCGAGGTGTTCCACTTTATTTCGGGCAAGGGCTATTACTCGGTGGAGGGCATCGACTATCCTCTCGTTCCTGGCTGTACTCTTATCATGCAGTACGGTGAGGTGCATAAGGTGCACATCCAACCCGACGAGCCGTACGAGCGTATAGTGGTCGAATTCCCCATCCGCCTCGTTGAAAAAACTCCGTGGTGCTCAAACCTGGCAAAGATATTTACGGAAAAGCAGATAGGCAAGAATAATTACTTCATGGGCAACAAGGAGTCCTGCGATTATATCGAGAACTGCATGCGCCGTATGTGCCGTAACACCTATTCCTCGGACGAGGAGAAGATGACTATCATCATCTCTAACCTGGTCAGCGTGATCTGTGAACTTCAGCACCTTGCAAACACCGAGAAAAATAAGATCCCCACGGGCGTTCAGTCGGGCGGTATGACAAACGATATAGTAAGCCAAGTGATCTCCTACGTCAACGCGCATCTGACCGAGGAATGGAGCCTGGACACCCTGGAACAGCACTTCTTCTTCAGTAAATCCTATATAAACCGCGCCTTTAAGCAGTCCACGGGCTCGTCCGTGTGGGACTACGTCGTGCTCAAGAGATTGCTTGTGGCAAGAGCTATGTTAAAGGACGGAAAAACAGCTACGGTTGCCGCCACCGAGTGCGGCTTCAAGGATTACTCCTCCTTCTACCGTCAGTATAAACGTCGGTTCGGCATCTCGCCCATCGACGACAGAAAACTTGTGAAATAAAAGGAATTTTTTATGGCATTTGATGCAGGAATGCTGTCTTCGTCCATATGTGAGCTTAAAGGCGCGTGCCTTGGGGCGAAGATAGAAAAGATACACCAGCCCGAGAGGGATAAGCTCATATTGATTCTGCGCTCCCGTGAGGGTGGTCGGAAATTGCTTATCGACGCGGGAACGAGTAATCCCAGAATGGGATTTACACAAGCACAAAAGGAAAACCCCGCCCAGCCGCCCATGTTCTGTATGCTTTTGCGCAAGCATTTGACAGGCGCGAAGTTGAGTGAAATATACCAGCCGGGCTTTGAGAGAGTGGCGGAGATAGAGTTTGAGGCTTACGACGAGCTTGGATTCCCCTGTAAGCGCTACCTGATCGCGGAGATCATGGGAAAATACAGCAATTTGATCTTTACCGATCAGAACAAAAAGATAATATCCCTGCTTCGCACGGTAGATTTTACTACCAGCTCGCTCCGTCAGCTTCTGCCCGGTATGACATACGAGCTGCCTCCAAAGCAGGATAAGAAAAATCCTCTTGAGGAAGACGAGGAAGGCTTTTTGAGTTCCTTTGAGAGCGCAAGCCCCGAAATGCGAGGGGACAAGTTCATCACCGACAATTATCTCGGCATTTCCGCCGCCGTTGCCCGTGAGATCTGCTTTTGCTCGACCCGCCACACCGACACTCCCTTGCGCTATTGCACATTTGCATCGCTTTGGTCGGAATTTTCACGTGTCATTGAAGGCATCAAAGCAGGGGAAAGTCGCCCTTGCGTCGTTTTCGACGGAGATCACCCGGCGGAATATTCCTTCATTCCCCTTACCCAGTACGGAGACGACGCGCTCAAGCACTTTGATTCGGTGGGCGAGACCCTGGACTGCTTCTTTGAAACGCGGGACCGTGATATCCGCGTAAAACAGCGGGCCTCCGATATTCTGCATATTCTGAACAATGCTGAAACGAGACTTTCAAAGAAGCTGGTAATTCAGCGTCAGGAGCTTGCGGACTGCGAAAAGGGAGAGGAATATAAAGCTCTCGGAGACCTTATAACCGCAAACATTTACCTTTTGCAGAGAGGCATGAAGCGCGTGACCCTCACCGACTATTCCGAGACCGACGAAAATGGGGATTTCATTCAGCGCGAGATAGAGCTTGACGAGCGACTGACACCCGCTCAGAACGCACAGGGAATGTATAAAAAATACAATAAGTCAAAGAATGCGAAGGTGGAGCTGACCCGTCAGATAGAGCTTGCGCAGGCTGAGCTTGAATATATTTGGGGCGTCGCAGACGCTCTGTCAAGAGCAGAGGGGGCCGTCGAGCTTTCCGAGATCCGCGAGGAGCTTTACAGCTCGGGTTACGCTTCCAAAATGAAGGATTACACCGCCGCAAAGAAGAAAAATCCCGTGGTGGCAAAATTCGTCACCGACGGCGGATTTACCGTGCTTTGCGGAAAGAACAACATTCAAAACGAGTATATCACCCACCGTCTGGCGGAGAAGAACGATTATTGGTTCCACGCAAAAGGACAGCCCGGATCCCACGTGGTCATGGTCTGCGACGGAGTAGAACCCGACGTGACCGATTTTACCCAAGCGGCAGAGATCGCGGCATTCCATTCAAAGGCAACGGGCGAAAATATCGCCGTCGACTATACCTTGGCACGGAACGTCAAAAAGGTGGCGGGCGGTAAACCCGGACTTGTTATCTACCACACCAACTGGACTGCCTACGTGACCCCCTCAAAAGAAAAGATCGAAAAAATGAAAAGATAAGATAAAATCGGCGCAAAATCCATGCGCCGATTTTTGATTTGACTAAATAAAACAAAACTCTTGATTATTTGATATTTTTGTGGTATCATATAATGAATATGTTTACAGAAAAATGCCTTTGGGGCGGAATCGAGGACGTATGGAAAACTCAAAAAACGTAGTATTCAGAAGTTCGATGCGAGGATATAACAAGTCGGACGTCAATAATTACCTTGTGAAATTCAACGCCGAGGCGGCAGAGCGCGAGGAAAGTGCAAGAGCCGAAGCAAAGGCGGCTGATGCCAGAGCCGAAAAGGCGGAGAAGGCCGCTCTTGAAGCTCAGAAGCTGGCAGAGGAATATAAAGAAAAGATAGCCGCTCTTGAGGCGGAAAGGGACGGACTTGCGGCTCAGCTTCAGCGCGAGCAGGAGGAAAACGTCCGTCTTGAGGACGAGATGCAGGACGCGCTTGAGCCGGTTGACTTGGGCGAGCTTGCCGAGCTTCGGGAAAAGGCGATGCTTTACGATCAGAACAGCGCAAACATCGGAGCGACCCTTATCTCCGCCAAGAAAATGGCGCAGGAAATAATAGATAATGCAAACAAAGAGGCAAACGCGCGTGACGAGCGTTCGAGAGCCGAGACCGAGGCGAGAAAGCGTGCCTTGGAGGAAAGCGCCAAAGCCGCGTCCGATTCCGTATTTGCAAGCCTGAGACTTATTTCCGAGGAAGGCAAGTGCGAGGTGGCGGCCGTGCGCGAGTACGCACAGACGATCCTGGAAAAGGCACTTGATGACATTATGGGTCGCATGAACCAGAGTACAATGAAGCTTGAAGGTATGGAGTCTACCATGCTCGGCAAGATACAGGGCGGTGTTTCAAAGGTTGACAACACCCCCAAACGCCGTGCGTCCGAGCGCAAGGCCGCGGACTTCTTCAAAAACCTCAAGCCTCAAAAGCACTGATATGAAAGAAATAAAAGTCTACGAGCTGAAAAGCGTGGCAGGCGAGCTTCGTGCAGGTGACACGGTCAGCCTCAGCGGTACCGTCTATACCGCACGCGATGCGGCGCATAAAAGAATTATCGCTATGCTTGAAAAGGGCGAAAAGCCCCCCTTTGATATTGAGGGCGCGGTAGTCTACTACGCGGGTCCGACACCTGCCAAAAACGGACTTGCCGTCGGCTCCTGCGGACCTACCACCTCATCCCGAATGAATCCCTATGCGCCCGTGATGCTCGAATGCGGCATGGCGGGAATTATCGGAAAAGGTCAGATGAGCGACGAGGTAAGAGAAGCTCTTAAAAAGCATGGCGCCGTGTATTTCTGTGCCGTAGGCGGTGCGGGCGCTCTTGCCGCAAAGGCAATAAAAAAATGCGAGGTCGTGGCATTTGACGATCTCGGCTGTGAATCGGTAAAACGAATAGAAATTGAAAATTTTTCTCTTATCGTCGGAATCGACGCGAAAGGAAAAAGTATATTTGAAAGATGAGTATTGGTGAAAAAATAAAAAACGTCAGGACTTCAAAAATGCTGACGCAAAAGGATCTTGCGGGGGACGCTATCACCCGCAATATGCTCAGTAAGATCGAAAACGGCGTCGCCACCCCCTCCTTGCCCGTTGCCATAACCTTGGCGGAGAGACTTGGCGTTCCCGTGGGATATCTTCTGTCCGACAGCCCCGAGGAGGAGGCGCGGTTCAGAAAATATTCCGCTTATTCAAATATAGTTCAAGCCTATAAATTGCGCGAGTGGGGAATTTGCCGTCAGCTTGCACTTGAATGCCTTGACGGGAAATACGAGGACCAGGAGCTGGTATATTTTGCGTCTCAGTCCGCTTTGCACTTGGGTATCGAGGAGTTTGACGCGGGAAATCTGCGCCTGGCTTGCGTTTATTTTGACGAGGCGCTCCGACTCTCTGAAAACACCGTTCTTGATGGCGGTGTGGCGGCGGCAAAAATAGCACCTTACCTTGATTTTATGGGGAATATCTCGCCTACCTTGGGTATCGACGCGAGTCTGCCTGACAGGTGCGAGTTGACCTACAACTGCGATTTTGCCCTCTACGCATCACTGTTCGGCGGTGAGGCGACAGAGGACGCTTATTTTGAAAATGAAAGCTTCGGTCTCCACCTTGAAGCGATGAAACTGATAGAAGACGAAAAATTTGCCGAGGCGGCGGAGATACTTGAAAGGATCTCCGCGGATATATCCTTGCCCGTTCCCGTCAGATATTTCGTATGCAGTGACTTTGAAAAGTGCTGCAGCGAAACGGGAAATTATAAAACTGCCTATGAAATGTCGCAAAATAAGATCAGAATTCTTGAAAAAATGCTTTCTGCCGTGTAATCTGCTGCTGATCATGCTGTTGATTTCAGCGTGCGCGTCGGATCCCGTTTATATTTCGGACAAAATTGATGTAAACGAGCTTTGGAATCACTCGGAAAACACCGTTTCGACGGAATCCGCCGAGGAAACGGAGCCCGAATGGGACGGGGTTACGGTTTATTATACGGAATCCGGCTCGGTGTGGCATACAAGTGTCGATTGTTCTGCGCTGAAGAGATCCCAAAACGTTATGGTCGGAACGCAGGAGCAAGCAGAGTCCGAAGGGAAGGAAAGAGCCTGCAAGAAGTGCACCTGACCTTTACTCTGACAGATTTTCAAACAGGCGCAGAAAATGAAAGGCGTCCTTTACCTTCAGCCCCACCATTATCTGTCCGCGCTCTTCTTCGGGCAGACTGATGACGGGGGTGTCTATGGTGCACAGAAGCACCTCTCCCCGGGCGTCGTACAGACCGATGACACCGTCGGTCTCTCGGAGAAGGGCGAAGCCCTCGGGCTGTTCCTCAAGCTCGGCGAGCTTTGCGCGCAGGGCATTCATCTCCTTTGTCTGCGCGGCGCTGGCGCGGTTGTGAGTGGTTGCTGTGTGAGCGGCAGTATATGCCGACAGAGCGGATACGGCGACGCATGTTATAAGACAGAAAGCCAAAAGGAATTTTTTCATTTTAAACTCCATATACAGATATTTGCTTATATTATCACCGTAAAT
Source organism: Eubacteriales bacterium (assembly GCA_045596925.1). GTDB lineage: Bacteria > Bacillota > Clostridia > Oscillospirales > CAG-272 > SIG710. Next base: position 47,393 of record JAZODH010000003.1, on the reverse strand, counting down.
TCATAATATATTCAAAAAAACGGTGTATAATATTACCATCGAAAAGGATGTGATATTTTTTGAAGATAGGAAAGTTTGATACTCGACTTCCCAAGAAAAAAGAGAAGCCGACAGAAGACCGACCCAAGAAAAAGAAGAAAAGCCGTGTGGGGCGTGTTCTCATATTCATACTTAACGCGTTCCTGACCTGTATTTTGGTGGGTGTCATAGCAGGCATCATTGTCGGTTGTACCTTTGCGGTCTACGTAAAGAACAATATCGTGCTTGAGATAGATATTGAGAAATACGACATGAATATCACAAGCACCACCACGACCACCACTCTGTATTACTACGATTATACGGACAGGGCGGCAAGAGAGGGAACTCCTGTCGAGATGGCGGAGATCCACGGCGAGGCGAACAGTATCTACGTGCCTTACAAGCAGATCCCACAGACTCTGCGTGATGCCTTTATCGCTATCGAGGACCACAGATTTATGACTCACAAGGGTGTGGACTGGTACAGAACCATCGGTGCGGGTGCAAACTTCTTCCTTGGCTTTATGGATGAATTCGGTGCGTCGACCATCACCCAGCAGCTTATAAAGAACATTTCGGGTGAGGACGACTATAAGATCCAGCGAAAGATCCAGGAGATCTTCTGGGCGCTGGACCTGGAAAAGCAAAAGGATAAGGACGATATCCTTACTCTTTACATGAACGTCATCAGCTTAGCTCAGAACTGCTACGGGGTCCAGGCGGCGGCAAACACCTATTTCGGTAAGGATGTAAGCGAGCTGACTCTGAACGAATGTGCCTGCATTGCGGGAATCACGAAGAACCCTTCGAAATATAACCCCATAACGCATCCCCAAGATAACGACGACCGTCGCAGAACGGTCCTGCGCCGTATGCTTGAGACCGAGAAGATAACTCAGGAGGAGTTCGACGCGGTGATAGACGAGCCGATCGTTCTCAACTATACAGTAGATAAAAGCTCGTCCAGCGCCATCAATTCCTGGTATACAGACATGGTCATCGAGGACGTTATGAACGATCTGATGGAGGCAGGATATACCCAGCAGGCGGCAAGTATGCTTGTATATTCGGGCGGTCTTAAGATATATACCTGTATGGATAAAAAAGTGCAGGACGTTCTTGACGATGCGTATAAGGACGGCCTGATCGGAGACAGTGAGACCGATATTTTCCCCGCGCATACAAGCGGAATGCCCGCACAGTCCTCTATGATAATCATCGACCCCTACACAAGCGATATTCTGGGTGTTGCGGGTAAGCGAGGCGAGAAGACGGGTAACCGAATTCAGAATTACGCTACCCAGACGGTGCGCCCTGCGGGTTCTTCCATCAAGCCCGTGTCGGTCTATGCTCCCGCTCTTGAAACGGGACTTATTAACTACGCTACCGTTTACGATGATACCCCCTATGAGTTCAAGGACGACAACTCCGTGTGGCCTCACAATCTGCCTGCCAGATATGACGGTCTGACTAATATAAACAGTGCTATCGAGACATCAAAGAATACTGTCGCTGTAAAGGTGCTCAATGACCTGACCCTTGATTATTCCTTCGATTTCTGCAAGAATTATTTGCAGATGAACAGCCTGATCGACCTGCTTGAGCTCTCGAACGGCACGCGCCTTACCGATAAGGGTCTGGCGGCGCTGGCGCTGGGTCAGCAGAACTACGGCGTTACCGTCCGCGAGATCACGGCGGCTTACAGTATGTTCACCAACGCAGGTATATTTAATGAAGCAAAGTCCTATCTGCGCGTTGAGGACTCAAACGGAAAGACCATCCTTGAAAATGAAGACGTGGGCACGGTGGTTCTCTCCGAGGAGAATGCGGCTATCATGACCAAGATGCTTACAAACGTAGTAACCAAGGGTACAGCATCCAAAGTCACGCTCAAAAATCAGGTCAACTGCGCAGGTAAGACGGGTACGACCTCAAACGACTACGATCGCTGGTTTATCGGTTATACGCCTTATTATATAGGCGGCGTTTGGTACGGCTACGAGTATCCCAAGTCCCTGGCGAACCTCAGCAGCAATCCCTGCATCACCATCTGGGACAAGATCATGACCGAGCTTCACAGCGATTATATCGCTCAGGCGGCGGACGGCGGCGAACCGCTAAAGACCTTTGAGACCCCCGAAACGGTGGTCAGCGCAAGATACTGCCGCGATTCGGGACTGCTCATGACAGAGGCGTGCTATGCCGACCCCAGAGGAAAGTCGGGTGCCCGCGCAGAATGGGGCTGGTTTGCAAAGGGAAGCGAGCCTAAGGGCTACTGCACCACTCACGTTATGGTCCGCTACGACACTTCAACGGGCGCAGTTGCAAGCGACTGCTGTCCTTCGGGGAACATTGCAAGCGTGGGGCTTCTCCACATCGAGGACAGAAATTTCCCTGCGCAGGTCATAGTCACCGACGCGCAGTACGTTTGGAGGACCATGTCGGATACCACCGAGCCGGGTGGCTGGTGGGGTGACCCCTTCTACGTAAACGAGCTGGGCGGCAAGTTTGCGGGATATACCAACGTGGAAAAGCAATATAACCAGTTCTGCTGGGAACACTTTAATTTCGATGCCTTCAAGCGAGGCGAGATAACCTCCTGGGGCAGGCGAAGGTACTAAAAAATCAAATCACCTCATACAGTAAGTGTGAGGTGATTTTTTTGCATAAAATTGGTTTTTTAAAGAGAATAAAACGGACACTTGGATCTTACCGTCTGAACGGAAAGATCGTATTGACCTGCGTTTTCTGCGTGCTGTTCTTCGGGATGCTGTCCCGCTTTCTCTCTCGTCCGCCGTACCTGACCATTAAATTGCTCGGTCTTGACGACATATTCCCGCCGCCTTTCGTCATGGGTATTATTTGGACACTTTGGTATATAGCGGTAGGCTTTTGTCTGGGGGCGGTGCTCTCCTGCAGGGTACACGGTAAGCAGGTGCACGTGTATAAGGGAAGTATGTATCTGATCGTGGCGCTTGTGTTCAATCTGGTCTGGTATCCCCTCTTTTTCGGAGGCAACGCCTTCTTTTTGGCTTTTTGGAATTGCCTTGTCATCATATTGTTCACTATTTTGGCCGCGATTGAGTACCTGAAGGTCTATGCTTTTGCGGGAGCGTGTATGTTTATACATATTATCTGGCTGGCATACTGCGCGATATTAAATGCCCTCGCACTGTTTTGTTGAATATAAGAAGGGAATATTTGCGCATATTTTATGTATATTTCGCCAAAAATGCAAAAAAATACTTGACAAGTGGATATTTATGCGGTATAATACCCGATACATAGGGCAAAGCCCCACAACATTTGGAGGAAAATAAAATGAAATTCACAAAGATCATGGCACTTGTGCTTGCATTCGTAATGCTCTTTGCATTCGCGGCTTGCGGCACAGACGTAAAGGACAATGATGACGAAAACAAGGGCGCTCAGACAACAGATTCAACGCCCGCAGACACAGACAACGACAACGAGCCTGCAGGCGACGGCACTCTGAAGATGGCTACAAACGCTTACTTCGCACCCTACGAGTACTACGAGGGTGAAACCATCGTCGGTATTGATGCTGAGATCGCTGCGAAGATCGCAGAGAAGCTTGGTATGACGCTTGAGATCGTTGATATGCAGTTCGACTCTATCCTGACAGCAGTTCAGGAAGGCTCCGTTGACTTCGGTATGGCTGGTATGACCGTGAACGAGGACAGACTTAAGGAAGTTGACTTCACTATCAGCTATGCAAACGGCGTTCAGGCTATCATCGTAAAGGAAGGCTCCGCTATCGCATCCTATGACGACCTTGCTGCCGAGGGCGCAACCTACAAGGTAGGCGTTCAGCTCGGTACAACAGGTGATACATACTGCACAGACGAGTTCGGTGACGAGAGAGTTGTTCGCTATGCAAACGGTAACGAGGCAGTTCTCGCACTTGCTTCCGGCTCCGTTGACTGCGTAATCATCGACAACGAGCCTGCAAAGAACCTTGTTGCGGCAAACGAGGGACTTGCGATCCTTGATACAGAGTACACAAACGAGGACTACGCTATCTGCGTTGCAAAGGGTAACCAGGAGCTTCTTGACAAGCTCAACACTGCTATCGACGAGCTTATCGCTGACGGTACCGTTAAGGCTATCATCGACAAGTACATTCCCGCTGAATAATTAAAAACCAAAATAAAAAAGATAAGGAATGAGCGATCATTCCTTATCTTGTGTTACGGAGAAAAATCATTTGATCTTTCTCTGCGGACGAGAGATCAAATGAAAGGAAAGGTAAATGCCGGGAATGAAAAAGAAAAACCTTAGTCGCAAAAAGTTACTGACGGTAATAATCTCGACAGCGGTGGTCGTTGTCCTTTTGGCAGGATTGCTTGTTTGGAACGAGCTGGCGGGCAGAGTTGACGTTAAAATAGACCCGGACGGCGCTCAGTCACTCATCGACGATACCTTTGCGTCTCTGCCCGTAAACGTTGCGGGCGGATCAAAGGAGCTGCTCAAAAATACGAAGATCACGGTCAAGGATATAGCCTACGGGAACGAGAAAAATATCATTCTTGACTGCGAATATACCACCCTTGACGTAAAGAGCTTGTACGAGGCAAACAGCCAAGAGCTTTTCAGCCTTGCATATTCGTTGTATCTTGAAGACCCCAAGGCAAACGCCGTAAATTATAAGCATAAGGTGACACCCCTTTTCCTTGAATGGCTGAGCGAGGCTCAGACCCTGCAGGGCAAGGTGGAGATCACCGTTTACGCCACGGGCAAGGATGAGCTTTCCGTTTATCTTAACGATGAAACGGTAAATACCTGCCTCGGCGGTATTCTGGACGTTCGACGCGCCATAAAGGAAACCACCTCGATCAAGACCGAAGCCGGCGACACCGATATCAGTAGAATAAATACTCTGCGGAACGGCATCGGTGACGTGGTGGGACTTAATAATTACAGCTCCCAAAAGCCCGATACGGGCACTCCCCTCGAAAAGCTGTGGAACGATTTTGCTGACGAGTTTTATCGCAACTTCATTGAGGGGGATCGCTGGACTTACCTTGTAAAGGGTCTTGGAACTACCCTTGCCATTACTTTCCTGGCGGTGCTGCTTGGCGTTGTTATCGGCTTTGTGGTGGCAATTATCCGTGTGACCAACCAGAAAACGGGCAAGCTGAACATTGCGGATAAGATCTGCCGTCTCTATCTGGCCGTTGTCCGCGGAACCCCGGTAATGGTACAGCTTATCATTATCTATTTCGTAATTCTTTTGCCCATCGGAGTCGAAAAATTCACCTCGGCGGTGCTGTGCTTCGGATTCAACTCGGGTGCTTACGTCGCCGAGATCGTCCGCGGAGGCATCATGTCTATCGACGAGGGACAGAGCGAAGCGGGTCGAAGCCTTGGCCTCTCTTACTACCAGACCATGCTCTACATCGTGTTCCCTCAGGCGTTCAAAGCGATCCTGCCGTCCTTGGCAAACGAGTTTATCACGTTGCTTAAAGAGTCCTCGGTAGCTTTCTACATAGGCGTTGCCGACCTTACCCAGGGCGGTCTGAAAATTCGTTCGGTAACATACAGTAATTTCATGCCGCTGATAGCGGTAGCCCTTATATACCTTGTGGTAGTACTGGTGCTTTCGCACCTGGTATCAAAACTTGAAAAGAGGTTGCGTAAAGGTGATAGATAAAAATGAAAATATAATCGAGGTCAGGGGACTGGTCAAGGCTTTTGGTGACCTGGTCGTCCTTGACGGCGTCGACCTCACTATCAAGCGCGGCGAAGTGGTCTGCATCATCGGCCCCTCGGGCGGCGGAAAGAGTACGCTTCTCCGTTGTCTCAATCGCCTGGAGGAACCCACCGACGGCGAGATACTCTTTGAGGGCGCAAGTATAACCGATAAAAAATGTAACATTAACCTCATAAGAAGAAAGATCGGCATGGTGTTCCAGCAGTTCAATCTTTTCCCCCATATGTCGGTGCTCAAAAATATGACGTCCGCGCCGATGAAGCTCCTTCACCTGAGCCGTGAAGAAGCGGAGGGGAAAGCAAAAAAACTGCTTGAGAGGGTCGGTTTGCTTGAAAAGGCAGATGCTTATCCCAATCAGCTTTCGGGCGGTCAGAAGCAGAGAATTGCCATCGTGCGCGCGCTTATGATGAACCCCGACGTGCTTCTTTTCGACGAGCCCACCTCCGCGCTTGACCCCGAGATGGTCGGTGAGGTGCTTGACGTTATGAAGTCCCTGGCAAAAGAAGGAATGACCATGGCGGTAGTTACCCACGAGATGGGATTTGCCCGCGAGGTCGCCGACAGAGTTCTGTTCGTTTGCGACAAAGGAATCGCCGAGCAGGGTAAGCCTGAGGAGATCTTTTCAAATCCTCAAAACCCCAGAACACAGCAGTTTTTGCAGAGTGTCCTTTAATAAAAAAACAGGTGCGAAAGCACCTGTTTTTTTATTCCTTTGACTCCCGACGGATCATTTTGTTTATCCTCGTAATATCTCCAAGCATGGTAAACGCGTCCTTTATAAGATGCACCTTCGACTCACGGTGATTAATTATCTTCACGGGAACTTCAATTATTTTAAGACCCGCCTTTTGCGCACGAAGGATTATCTCAAAGTCGAATGCAAAGCCGTCGATTTTGCACCTTTCAAGAACGGGGCGTATCTTCTCGCCTACAAACGCCTTGCAGCCGCATTGGGAATCCGAGCATTTAAGTCCGCCCAGAATATTGAGCACCTTGATGTATGCCTTGGACGCGAATTTCCGCATAAAGGTGTAGCCCTCGTAGCCGTCGGACGAGATATTTCGTGAGCCGATGGACAGGGAAGCGGTAGAGTCCGCTTCAAGAGAATCAAACATTTTTTTGATAGTATCGCAACCGTATGCAAGGTCGGCGTCGGTGAACATTACGTATTCTCCCACAGACGCCAAAACAGACATTCTTACGCCTCTGCCCTTTCCGTGGTTTTCCTTGCCCTCAATTACACGAACTCGGGGAAGACCGAGAGCCTTTACAAGTTCAACCGAGCGGTCACTGCTTCCGTCATCGTAAAATATAAGCTCGTAGTCCTCGCCGTATGTACGGTCAAGGTAGGCGGTCAGCTTTTTTGCCGTATCCTCGATGACCGATTCCTCGTTGTACATAGGTATGCAGATCGAATATTTCAAGTTCCCGCCTCCTTTCTATGCGTTTCTGTATGCGAAAATGTCAAATTCAACACCCGTTTTCAGGAAGTCGAGCCGGGTAAGCTTTTCCTTGTCCTCTCGGCTCGTTCTGTAAAAATACGGGGTCATGGCAAATAGATTCTGAATGTCATTCTGACCTTCAAGCGTTATCTCAAATGCCACAGTCCTTTTCTCAAGCAACTCCATGTTGCGTGGCAGGTCGCCGCGCGGCTCGTTCTTATATGTGGTCTCGTAAATGGCTTTTTTCAGCCCAAGCAGATGATTCTTTCCTGCCGCGCCAATGATGAGGATCCCGTCCTTTTTCAAGAGTCTTGAAAATTCTTCTTCACAACAAGGTGCGAACAGATTGATTATGCCGTCAAAGGAACCGTTTGCAACGGGAACGTCGAAAATGCCCGCTACTGCGTAAAGCTCGTTGGTCTTGCCTTCGCGCTTCGCTCTTTTTGCGGCGGTCTCTACGGCAAATTTCGACAGGTCGATGCCAAGGACCGTGTCGCACACGTCCGCCGCCCGATGGGTGTAATATCCCTCGCCACAGCCCGCGTCGAGCAGGCTCTTGATGCCGTATTTTTCAAGCAGACCGTTTATCTCATCGGAAAAAGGACAGTAAAAATCCTTTTCCAAAAATGCTGTTCTGCTGTCAGCACAAGCCTTGTCGTCTCCGCCTGAGCTGTGAGAGCAGAGAAGATTTACGTGGCCCGATCTTGCTATATCAAAGCAGTGCCGCTTGCTCTCACTCAGACAGAGCAGGGAATTTCCTACTCTCTCGAATCCTTTTTTGCAAACAGGGCAGGTCAAAATGTCAGAAAATTGAGTGTTCAAGGTTGTCTCCGTTTTCACTGTGTGTTTTTTGTTTCCTCGTCGTTTTCTGCCGTGTCAAGCTCAAACCAGAAGGTGCTTCCGTGCCCGAGGGTGCTTTCCAGACCGTACGTGGCTTTGTGAAGCTCCAGAACTCCCTTGACGATAGAAAGTCCAAGACCCGTTCCAACCATTGCGCGGCGGTGGACCTTGTCTACCTTATAATATCTGTCCCAAATGTAGGGGATCTGCTCAGGCTCGATTCCCTCGCCCGTGTCGGTAACGGTTATTCTCACTTTGTTGCCCGATATTATCTGACGCACGGTGACGGTCTTGTCTGCGCCCGTGTAGTTTATTGCGTTGTTTATCAGGTTGTAGATGACCTGGAGCATCATGGTGCGGTCGGCAATAACTTCCGCGTCGCCGTCGCATATAAAGTTGATGACGTAGCCGTCCTTTTCGGTCAGCTTTTCGTAGCGGTGCAGGGTGGACTTAACCGTGTCGGTAAGGCTGAACTGCTCAGGCTCGGGCTTACGCGTTCCCGCCTTGATCTTTGAGATGTCAAGCAGATCGTTCACAAGCTCGGTCAGATGAGTTGTCTCGTCCACGATGATCTGGACGTTTTCGGGGGTGTTTTCGCCCGGAATATCCCGCATGACCTCGCTGTAGCCCTTTATCATGGTGAGAGGGGTTCGCAGGTCGTGTGAGATATTTGCAAGAAGCTCCTTTTGGAGCGCGTCTGTCCTGGAAAGCTCGCTTGATGCGTAGTTGAGCGCGTCGGAAAGCTCCTGTATCTCGCGGTATCCGTCGCCGTCAAAGACCTCGTTGTAGTCTCCCCTTGCCAGCTTTTCGACTGACTTGTTGAGCTTTACGATAGGCTTTGTGATCTTTCTTGAAATAATGAGAGAGATCAGAAAAGAGCCGATGAGCATAATTACCACGATGGTCTTATATTGGTTCATGTAGGTATTTGTTATAGCGCTGACAGGCTGCATTTGCGAGTTGAGCAGGATCATGTATTCGCTGCCGTCATCGGTCGTAAAGATCCTGATGTAGACCGTGTCGCCTTCAAAGTCCTTTTCGCCTCTGACTTCTTCCTGACCTGTGAAGTCCACGTTTTTGACCAGACTCCCGCCGTTTTCTGACGCCTCACGGTAGAAGTTGTCAATATTCCGCGACGGAATATGGTGAATGAGACATCTTTTTGATACGTCGCAGGAAAGGATCTGATGCCCACGTAAGCCCTCTATCGAGTAGGTGAGAACACAGACCGAATAGTCGCTTGCCATGCGGTAAACGGTGTTTTCCATGCCGTCCTTTGGTGTGTCTAATTCGATGTGCCGCTCAATAACGTCGGCAAGCTTGTAAAGCTCGGTCATTTTTGACCGCTCATAGAAGCGGGGAAGAAGGAGCACCTGAAATATCCACACGACGATCAAAGCGAAGGCGGTAAACGCGGCAAGAGAAATGAAAAGCGTACCCGTTATGCCGAATCTGCATTTTGACGACCGTGATCCCCGACGGCTTTGTCTGCCGTCGGGGGTCATGCGGTTATTTGTGCTTGAAGATGCGATTTCAGGCTTCAAAACGGTACCCCATTCCTCTCAATGTAACGATGTATCGGCTGTATTCCCCGAGACTTTTGCGGAGGAGCTTTATGTGCGTGTCAAGAGTTCTGGCGTCGCCGTAGAAATCGTAGCCCCAGACCTCGCGGATAAGCTTTTCCCGTGAGAGGGCGATGTTCTTGTTTCGGAGCATATAAAAGAAGAGGTCGTATTCCTTGGGCGACATATCTACTCTCTCCCCGTTAACGTAAACGAGTCTTGCGGTGATGTCCGCGCGCAGACCGCCTCCGTCAAGGCTGACCACCTCGTTTTCGGGTCGGGCGATGGCGCCCGCACCCGTAACGCGCTTCATCACCGCCTCAATGCGGAGCATAAGCTCCTTTGGCGAAAAGGGTTTTACGACGTAATCGTCAATGCCAAGCTCAAAGCCGTTTATCTTGTCGTATTCCTCACCTCTGGCAGAGAGCATGATGATAGGCGTTTGTGAGGTCTTGCGGATCTCGCGACAGGCGGAGAATCCGTCAAGCTCGGGCATCATGATGTCCATTATGATGATATCGAAATTTTCTTTTCTGCAAAAGAGGACAGCTTCCATGCCGTCCGCCGCCTCGGTGACGCGGTGTCCCTCGAAGGTGGCGTATTTTGTGATTATGTCGCGTATCCTCGCCTCGTCGTCGACCACAAGAATGCTGTACATAGTCTTCACTCCTTTTTATTCAAAGCTGACGTCACCGTTTGAGGTGGGGTTGTATTCTCTGAGTGTCAGCTCCGCCTCAACGGTCCTGCCTTTTCTGGCAAGAACGAACTTGACCTTGTCACCTACCTCGCAGTCGGAAAGAGCGGCTGTGATGTCGGTGGAAGTGGTGACCTCCGTGCCGTTTACCGACACGATACGGTCGCCGTTTTTGATCTCGTCGGTATATTTCGATTCAAGCACGTAAACGCCGAATGCACTTACTCTGTACGAGCTCGCCATAAACCAGTCGTTGATATCGACCAGGTTAAGACCGTGGTCAACTCTGCCGCGCACATAGCCGAACTCGACCAGCTGGTTGAATACGGTGTAAGCTGTGTCGATGGGAATGGCAAATCCCAGCCCCTCAACGTCCTCGCCCGTGGACTTTGCATTGACTATTCCCACAAGCTCGCCGCGGAGATTGAACATTCCACCGCCCGAGTTGCCGGGATTAACTGCGGCGTTGGTCTGAAGCAGAGTCATTTTCTCACCTTCCACCGTGATCTGACGGTCAAGGGCACTGATAATTCCGCAGGTGACGGTTCCGCCAAGGGAACCGAGAGGGTTGCCGATGACGATAACGTCTTCGGCCAAAACCAGTTTTTCGGAGCTGCCCAGAACAGCCGTGGTCAGGGTCTCGTCGGGGTCAATCTTGATAACTGCAATGTCGGTAGCAGAGTCTGTACCTATCAGCTTTGCATCGTATTTGTTGCCGTTTGTGAGAGTGACCTTAATAGTTTTTGCACCTGCAACAACGTGATTGTTCGTAATAATATAGCCTTCCTTTGCCACGATAACTCCGCTTCCCGCGCCGCTGGCGATATACTGACCGAAAATACTTCCGGTCACCATGTGCTCGGTATTGATCTCGACCACCGAGTCCTTGATGAGCGCAACAGCCTCGGACATGGTCATAAGCTGACCAATCTTACCGCCGGAAACGTCGGTGCTCTCACCGGGATTTTTTGAAACGGTGGGGCCATCATCGGTGCCTGGTGTCTTTTCGGTGTCGTCGGTTTTTTCGCTTCCGTCACCTGTGTCGGGGAGAAGCCCCTGCTGCTGTTCGTTATCGGCATCTACGCCCGAAGGTGCTCTGTTCGGACCCAGTATTCCCACAACGTTCAGCATGGCAAAAGCGATGCAGCCCAGCACTATAAGCGCCGCCAACACACAGGTGCAGATAATAGCAACGGCCGCCAGATTGCTCTTTTTCTTTTCGGGCGCGTGGGGTTGTCTCTGACCGCCCTCGGAACCTCTGTTGGGATCCTGCATATTCCCGTAAGGAGAATATGCGCCCGAATAGCCGGAAGAGGAATAGCCGTTGCCTTGCTGTCCCGAGCCGTCGGGAGTGTAGACCTGTCCGTAGGTGGGGGCAGGCTGAGACTGCTCGCCCTGATTATAGGGAGAGTAAGAGTTTGAGTTGTTGCCTTGCGCACCCGTATTGTTGGGATTAGGGTCAAATCTATTTTGATCAAAGGGGTTGTTTGTGTTCATACTTTAATTAAACCTCCAAAACTGTCTTTTTTAGCTTTCACTTGCATTATAGGCCCTTATTGTGACAGTTTTTTGATGATGAAATAAAATTGCGTTGAATAAAAAGGGAATTATGCAAGGAGTAAGTATACCTCAAAAGTGCTTTCGTTCTGCTTTCGAGGCTTTGACGGCGCGCCTGACTGCCCAAAACAGTAGAAAGCATACAGCCGTCGCGATAGCGCAAATAAAGGACACGGCGATAATAAATAATCCAAGGAAATAGTAATAGAATGAAGTCACCGTGCTCAGCGCGAGAAAGGAGTCGCGCGCGTAAAGTGAGATTAAGTAGATGACCACGCCCGAAAAGGCGCCGAGTGTTTCGGCACTAAACAACGTCAAAAAGACCGATGTGACCGTATTGAATTTCCTTTTGAAAAGGGAAAAGGCGAGAAATGATGCGCCAAGCAAAGCTGTCGCACCGCAAACAGGCGCGGTTATGCTCAGTCCGCTGTGCAAGGCAGGACGGCGCATGACCTCGGGGAGACTTTTCAAGGAAAGTGCCGAGATCATGACCATGAGAGAGCAGAAGAGGATCAGTCCTCCCGCTCTCGCAGGTCTTGAATTTCTGAAAAAATCAATGATTTTCATTCTTCCTCATATTTTATGCATGGATTTTCCAAAATTACGGCAGAACAGGGGGCAAGTGTGCCGTCAAATACCGACGAGGTAAGCAGATCAAGTCCTGCAAGCCCCGCGTCAACGGGATAATTGCCCGCGTTGACCGCTACCGCCACCGAGCCGCGCTCACTTTCTCTTATATAGGAGATAAACGCGCCCTCCGTGCGTAAAACTCTGAAATTACCGTCCGTCAGAGCAGGGAGTTTTCTGCGGATCTGTCCGAGATTTCTGTAATGCTCGGTAAGCCTTTTGTCCTCGCGGCCCCAAGGGAAGGGACGTCGGCAGAAGGGATCGCCGTAGCCCTCCATACCCGCTTCATCGCCGTAAAAGACCGACGGGAAGCCGTAGACCGTGTACTGAATAGTTGACGCGAGCATCAGAAGCTTCACGGCGCGCTCGCGGTTTTCGGGCGCAAGGCGCGTCACGGCAAGCTCTCGGTTTGGAAGACCGTATTTGTTCTCACCGCCAAGCACCGTCAGGATACGCTCGGTGTCGTGAGTGCCCAGAATGTTCATCAGTGAATCGCAGACACTCTTGGGGTAAGACGCGTAGATCGAAACGAGGGTGGAGCGGAGCGTATTTGCATCCCCTGTCATGAGATATCCGATGACTGCGTTCTTGAAGGGATAATTCATTACGCTGTCAAGCTGAGCGCCTTGGAAATAGCGGCGGCGGTAACCGTAGGCTACCTTGTCGGCGGCGTTTTCCCAGACCTCTCCGATAATCAGGCCTTCGTTTTCCGAATCCTTCTTCACTTGCTCGCGCAGACCGTCAAGAAATTCGTTTCCAAGCTCGTCCGCCACGTCAAGACGCCATCCGCCGATGCCCATTTTCGTGTATTTTGAAATGATCTGTGAAAGCAGATAGTCGCGGCACTCGGGATTTTTTGTGTTGAGCTTTGGCATTATAGATATACCCCACCAGGAGTCGTAGCTTCCGTCTTCCCTAAAGTAATACCAGTTGCGGTAGGGCGAGTCGGGTGACTGATATGCTCCGATAGAGTCGTATTTTCCGTATTTATTAAAATATTTGCTGTCGTCTCCCGTGTGGTTGAAAACACCGTCCAGAATTATCTTCATGCCGTATTTTCCTGCCTTCTCGATAAGGCGCGCCAGCGCCTCGTCGCCGCCCAGCATTTCGTCCACACGGCTGTAATCGCCCGTGTCATAGCGGTGGTTTGAATAGGCCTTGAAAATAGGGCTGAGATAGATAATGCTGACTCCGAGAGATTTCAGATAATCCAGCTTTTCGGAGATGCCGTCAAGGCTTCCGCCGAAAAACTCATTGTTTGAGACAAAGGCTCCGGGATATTCCGCGAATTGCGGGATACCGTTTTCCCAATCGGGATTTATGACAGCGTCGGATCGTTCGGGGGCTACAAATGATCCGCGATTAAAGCGGTCAACGAAAATGTGGTACATAACCGAACCCTGCGTCCACTTGGGCGCATCAAAATCACTGCGGCAGATAAGCAAGCGGAACTTGTCCCCCTCCGAGCCGGAAAGGGAAATATACACGTTGTCGAGGGCGTTTCCGTAAAGCGTTTGCGTTCCGCGGGAGAAAATAAACCCATAGTAGAAAAGACCGCATCCGCTTTCCCCGCACAGCCGTGAAGTGTCCACAGTTACACAATAGGTGTCAACGCCCGATTTTGTGCCGCCAAAAGAAAGGGAAGTGTACTGCATAGCTTCGCCGTCACGGCAAAGAGCTAACTTTACCGAAACGATACCGAGTCTTCTCGGTATTTCAAGCTCAAAAAGTATCTTTTGACCGCAATGAAAGGCACCGTGAAAGGAAAAATCGACTCCTTCCACGCTTTTTTTGAATTTTACAGCGCTTCCTGCGGTACTGAGTACCGCAGGAAGCGTATCGTGTCTGATAAACATTTGATCAGTCCTTGTTCAGTCTGTTCAGATGCCAGATCTTCTGTGCATAATCGTTTATTGCGCGGTCGGCTGCAAAGTAGCCTGCGGACGCAATGTTGATAAGGGATTTCTTGTTCCACTCGGTAGGATCGTTTCTGTAAAGCTCCATAACCTTTAGGTGGGTGGTGCGGTAAGACTCGAAGTCTGCCAGGCACATATAGGGGTCAGCCACGCCGTGACCCGAGAGCAGATAGCTTCCGATGTTTGCAAAGGACTGTCCGTCAAAGCCTACGTTTAAGCAGTCGATGACCTTCTGGAGCCTGGGGTTGTTTGCGTAGTATACGGCAGAGTGATAGCCGTTTGTCCAAAGCTCTTCCACCTCGTTCTTGTTGAGACCGAAGATGAACATATTTTCCTCGCCCGCAGCCGCCTGCATCTCAACGTTTGCGCCGTCAAGGGTGCCAAGGGTCAGAGCGCCGTTGATCATGAGCTTCATACAGCCCGTACCGCTTGCTTCCTTACCTGCAAGGGAGACCTGCTCGGAGACCTCGGCGGCGGGTATCAGGCACTCGGCCATGCTTACGTTGTAGTCCTCCATGAAGATGACGTTCAGCTTTTCGCGGAGCTGTGGGTTCTTTTCAATGTCGCGTCCGATATAGAACAGCAGACGGATGATCTCCTTTGCCATAGCGTAACCGGGAGCGGCCTTTGCGCCGAAAATAAAGGTCACGGGCGTGATGTCAAGATTGGGATTTTCCTTGAGCGCCGCGTAGAGATTGATGATGTTCAGAGCGTTGAGAAGCTGACGCTTGTACTCGTGCAGACGCTTGATCTGAACGTCAAATACGGTGCTCGGGTCGATCTTTTTGTCTGTCTTTCTGAAGACGTAATTTGCAAAATCCACCTTGTTTTCATGCTTGATTTCCGCCAGCTTTGTCAGCACCGCCTTGTCGTCGGTAAACTTTCTCAGCTGGTCAAGCTGCTCGGGATCGTGGCGGTAGCCGTCACCGATGCAGTCCTCGATCAGAGAAGCCAGACGGGGATTTGAATAGCAGAGCCAACGGCGGTGCGCGATGCCGTTTGTTACGTTTGTGAACTTGTGGGGATACATGCGGTGGAAATCCTTGAAGACCGTGTCGACCAGGATGTCCGAGTGGAGCTTAGAAACTCCGTTTACCGTGTGGGAGGCGATGACCGACAGATTGGCCATTCTCACGCGGTTGTTTGCGATGACTGCCATAGAGGAGATCCTGTCCCAGTTGCCGGGGAACTTTTCCCAAGCCTCGCGGCAGAATCTTTCGTTTATCTCGCGAACGATAGTGTGGATTCTGGGCAGACGGAGACGGAACAGATTTTCGTCCCAGGTCTCAAGCGCCTCGGGCATTACCGTGTGGTTGGTGTAGGAGACCGTTCTTGTGACGATGTCCCATGCCGCATCCCAGCCCAGCTTGTAATCGTCTACGAGGATTCTCATAAGCTCGGGGATGCAAAGCGCGGGGTGGGTGTCGTTGATGTGAATGGACACCTTGTCGGGAAGGTTGTCGATCCTGCCGTATACTGCCATGTGGTCACGTATGATGCTCTGCACGGAAGCGGAGACGAGGAAGTACTGCTGAGTAAGACGGAGCAGCTTGCCTTCCATGTGGTTGTCGGAAGGGTAGAGAACCTTTGAGATAGTTTCGGCCTTGGTGCTCTCCTCCAGGGCCTTTGTGTACTGACCCTGAGTAAAGAGTCCCATGTTGAAGTTCTGAATGTCGCGTGCCTTCCAGAGACGGAGCAGGCTGACAGCCTTGCTGTCCGCGCCCGATACCATCATGTCGTAGGGAACAGCCTCCACCTCTTCTGCGTCCTCGTAGATTATCTCGCAACCGGTGTCGCGCCATTCCTCGCGGACGTTTCCGCCAAAGCGGACCTTGAAGATCCTGTCGGTTCTGGGGACCAGCCAGCATTCGCCGCCCGGGAGCCAGATGTCGGGGAGCTCAAGCTGCATACCGTCAACGATCATCTGTTTAAAGAGACCGTATTCGTAGCAGATGGAGAATCCCGTTGCGGGGTAGTCGAGAGATGAAAGGGAGTCCATAAAGCAAGCGGCAAGACGGCCCAGACCGCCGTTACCCAGGCCTGCGTCGGGCTCACACTCATAAAGCTCCTCCAAAGAGAAGCCCAGCTTGTTCAGCGCCGCCTCGTATTCGTCGGTAAGACCCAAATTGTACAGACTTGTTTTGAGGGAGCGTCCCATAAGGAATTCCATGCACATATAGTAGACGCGCTTTTCGCCTTTTTTGTTGACTTCCTTTTTGAAGTCGTTTCTCTTAGCGGAGAGAATGTCCTTTACGGTAAGTGCTACGGATTTGTAGATCTGTTCTCTCGTTGCCTCGGCGGCAGATGCGCCGAAGTATCTTGAAAGCTTGCTTTCAATGCCGTTGCCGATCTCTTCGGCCTTGGGGGAGTAGTTCATTTGTTTGATTATCCTTTCGATATTGAGTAGTCTTTATAAAACGCCACGCCGGGAATTTTTGCTTTTTCAGAAGCTGTAAAGCTCCAGATATTTTTCTGCAGACGTTTCCCAGGAGAAATCCGTTTCCATTATCTTTTTCATAAGTGCCTTTCTCTTATCCTGCTCGTGATAGAGGGTGAGAGCGGCGTATACTCTGTCAAGAAGCTCTGCGCTGTTGTAGTTGGCAAAGGTGAATCCGTTTCCGCGGATGGTATCTCCGTCAAGCCAGTAGCCGTGTATGGAATCGCGCAGACCTCCCGTTTCCCGCGTGACGGGAATTGCGCCGTATCTTGAGGCGATCATCTGAGAGAGTCCGCAAGGCTCGCTCTTTGAGGGCATCAGGAAGATGTCAGCGGAGGCATAGACACGCTTTGACAGATCTCGGTCATACATTATCATTGCGCGGACGCGGTCGGGGAAGGAATTTTCCAGATTTCTGAAAAATCCTTCATATTCGGGAGTCCCCTTGCCGAGAATTATAAGCTGTATATCTCCCTCTGCCACCAGACGGTAAGCGATCTCGGAGATAAGGTCGATGCCCTTGTGAGCGGCAAGTCGTGACACGATCGCCACCATGGGTATCTCCTTGCTTTCGGGGAGCGCAAGCTCGCGCTGGAGCGCAAGCTTGTTTTCATATTTGTCGGAGATCTTCTTTGCGGAGAAGGTCTTTGCGATCTTTTTGTCCTTTGCGGGATTGTAGTAATCGTAATCAATGCCGTTTAAGATACCGCTGAGCTTGCCCGAATTTTGACGAAGAATGGGATCAAGTCCCCAGGAATAGTAGGGCTGAAGTATTTCCGTTGCGTATGTGGGGCTTACCGTGGTCACCTTATCGGCGCAGACGATGGCTCCCTTCATCAGATTGATGCAGCCGTTGTACTCAACGATGGTGTGCTGGAGTGTTCCCAGATTGAAAACGTCGCCCAGAATAGACAGGTCGTACTGACCCTGGTACTCAATATTGTGTATCGTAAACACACCTTTAATACGGCGGTAACGTTCGTCGGACGCATAAATCGTCTTGAGATAAATGACAGAGAGTGCCGTCTGCCAGTCGTGGGCGTGGAGAACGTCGGGGAAGAAGTCTATGCACTGAAGCATAGACAGCACTGCCGTGCAGAAGAAAGCATAGCGCTCGCCGTCGTCGTAGCAGCCGTAGAGGGTGTCGCGCTTGAAGTAGTACTCGTTGTCGATGAAATAATATATAACACCGTCCTTTTCAAGGCTCATAACACGGCAGTAGAGATATCTCCAGGAAAGGTTTACGTTGAAAACGTATTCCTCGATCATCTTCTCACGCCACTCTGTGCCGATGGACGAATAGAGAGGCATGACTACGCGGACGTCAACGTCGTCCCCGCCTTTTTTCTTAATAGCCGCGGGGAGAGAGCCGATAACGTCGCCCAGACCTCCCGTTGCGGCAAAGGGCATAGCCTCCGAGGCTGCAAAGAGAATCTTTTTCATTTTACCGATTCCTTTCGATTTTGTTTAGTGATCAGATGGACTTGCCCTTGCTGATAAAGAAGGGCATGGACTCGTGACCGGAAAGTCGACGGTCGTCCTTGATAAGAACGTTCTTATCGGATACCACACAGCTTAGCTCGGTGTTTGCGCCTACCACCGTGTCCTGCATGAGAATGCAGTTGCGAACGACCGATCCGCGGCCGATCTTGACACCGCGGAAGATGATGGAATTTTCAACTCTGCCCTCGATAACGCAACCGTCTGCAATAAGAGAATTTACGACCTTTGAATCGCCCGTGTATCGGGTGGGGGCAGAGTTTCTGACCTTTGTGTAAACGGGACGGTTTTCCGCACCGAAAATAGCCTTGCGCACGTCCGCATCAAGAAGCTTCATATTCGCTGCGAAATAATCGGGCAGGGAGCTTATCTGATCAAAATATCCGTCATATTCGTATGCAAAGAAGTTTGCTCGGAACATATTTCTGTCGATCAGATCGTTGTAGGAGCCGCTTATGCCGTGAGCTATAGCGTCCTGGATCATGAAAATGAGATAAGCGCGGTTAAACACGATAATGTTCGTGCTGACGCACTGAGTGCCCGAGGTCCTGGCGTTTGCCGTTACCACTTCGGTGATGCGACCGTCGTCGTTTGCGCTGATGATGCCGCTTCTCTGACGGATCTCGGTCTCGTCAACGTTTATCTTCTTTGTGACGATAGTCATATCCGCGCCCTTTTCCTCGTGGAAGCGGAGGACGTCGGTCAGGTCTATGTTGATGATCGAATCGCAGTCGGAGAGGACCACGTAGTCTTCATTTGAACGGTCGAGGAAGTGCAGGGCACCCGCGAGAGCCTCAACTCTTGAGGTGTAGAGCTTGTTTGCCGCCGTGCTGTCGAAGCTGGTAATGTAAGGAGGCAGGATCTTGATACCGCCCGAGCGGCGCGCCAGATCCCAGTCCTTGCCCGTTCCGATGTGGTCCAGCAGGGACTGATAGTTGTTGTGGGTAATAACGCCCACCTTGGTTATTCCCGAATTTACCATGTTTGAGAGAACGAAGTCGATAAGCCTGTAACGGCATCCGATAGGAGCGGACGCCATTGTACGCATACGGGTAAGCTCGGGGATATTCTGATCGTGTATGTTAGAAAAAACGAGACCTAATGCTGTCATTTCGTGCCACCTCCCATCAATATTCGTAGATCATTTCGCCGTCTGCGATAACGGCACCGTCGGGAATGGAATTGCCCTGTCCCACAACGGTGATCTTGGTGTCGTCGGATTTTGCTTTTCCGATCTTGGCGTTCTTTCCTATCTTGACGTTCTCGTCAAGAATGGAATATTCGACGGCCGCGCCTTCGCCGACCACGCTTCCGTACATAACCACGCTGTCGCGCACCACCGCGCCCGGCAGAATTTTTGCACCCGCGTAAACTACGCTGTTTTCGACGGTTCCGTAGATCTCACTGCCTTCGGAGATGATGCTGTTTTCAATGTGGCTGTTCTCGCCGATGTACTGAGGAGCCTTTGCATAGTGACGTGCAAAGATCCTCCAACCCTCATCGCCCAGATTGAACGCGGGCTTCTCACCCAGCAGATCCATGTTGGCTTCCCAAAGGCTCTGAATGGTTCCAACGTCCTTCCAGTATCCGTCAAACTGGTAGGCAAAGAGCTTTTCGCCTGCCGCCAGCATATTGGGAATGATGTTCTTGCCGAAGTCGTTTGAGGAATCGGGGTCGTTGTTGTCCGCAATAAGATAGGATTCAAGCTTCTTCTTTGTGAAGATGTAGATGCCCATGGACGCCAGAGTGCTGTCGGGATTTGCGGGCTTTTCGGTGAACTTGTAGATAGAGCCGTCCTCGTTTGCGCTCATGATTCCGAAACGGCTTGCCTCCTCAAGAGTCACGTTGAGCACGGCGATAGTGCAGTCCGCACCCTTTTTGATGTGAGCGTTGAGCATTGCCGCGTAGTCCATCTTGTAGATGTGGTCGCCCGACAGGATAAGAACGTAATCGGGGTCGTAGCGGTTGATGAACTCAAGGTTCTGGTAAATTGCGTTTGCCGTGCCCTTGTACCAGTCGGCACTCTTGTTGCCCTGATAAGGTGAAAGGATAGAAACTCCGCCGAAGGCGCGGTCAAGGTCCCAAGGGAGACCGTTGCCGATGTACTCGTTCAACACCAGAGGCTGATACTGAGTAAGTACGCCTACGGTATCGATCCCGGAGTTGATGCAGTTGGATAAGGGAAAATCAATGATGCGGTACTTACCGCCAAAGGAGACTGCGGGCTTTGCTGTCTTTTGTGTAAGTGCGTAAAGTCGGCTGCCCTGACCGCCTGCTAAAAGCATTGCAATACACTTTTTCTTCTTAAACACGAGATTTCCTCCTATATAAATGAATTTTTATTTGCTTGCTTTTTTCTTTGATTCTCTTTTCAGCACAACGGCAGAAAGAGGGGGGAGCCTCAGCTCGATAGCGTTTTCCTGACCGTGCTCACGGTAACCGTTACACTCAAAGGAGCTTACGCGGCCGTTTGCAACACCCGTGCCGCCGAATCTTTCCTCGTCGGAATTAAAGATCTCGGCGTAAACACCCTTTTGGGGAACGCCCAGATTGAAGCGTTCTCTTCCGATAGGTGTGAGATTCAGGACGAAGATAAGCTCGTCACCGTTCTTGGCTATTCTGCGGTAGGAAAGAATGCTTTCGTTTGCATTATCCGCGTCGATCCACTGAAATCCCTCCCAAGAGTCGTCCTGTTCCCACAGGGCAGGGTGGCTCAGATACAGGTGATTCAGCTCGGACACGTAGGTCTGGAGCTTTGCGTGCATTTCGTAATCAAGCAAAAACCACTCAACCGATCTGCTTTCGCTCCATTCCGCAAACTGTCCGATCTCATTGCCCATAAACGACAGCTTCTTGCCCGGGTGACCGATGATGTAGGCCATAAAGGCTCTGGTCCCCGCGAATTTTTGCCAGTAGTCGCCGGGCATTTTGTCAAGGAAGGACTTTTTGCCGTGGACCACCTCGTCGTGGGAAATGGGAAGGATATATTTTTCGTTGAAAGCATACATCATGGAAAAGGTGATCTTGTTGTGATCGTGCTTTCTGAAAAGAGGATCCGTTTTCACGTATGAAAGAAGATCGTTCATCCAGCCCATGTTCCATTTCATGCTGAAGCCCAGTCCGTCCTCGCCGTCAAATCGGGTGACGTTCTTCCACGCCGTCGATTCCTCGGCAATGACGAGAGCGTCGGGGAACTCCTGATTTATATATGAATTGAGCTTCTGGAAAAATGCTATTGCCTCAAGACACTTGTTGTCGCCTCTGGCGTTTGGGAACCATTCGCCCGGCTCCTTGTCGTAGTCAAGGTGGAGCATTGATGCAACCGCGTCGACTCTGAGACCGTCCGCATGGTACATTCTCAGCCACATATCGGCGCTTGAAACCAGGAAGCATTCCACCTCGTTGCGCCCAACGTCAAAGCGCCTTGTGCCCCAGCTTTTGAATTCCATTTTGTCGAGTCCTTGAAACTCGTAAGTGGGCGTGCCGTCGAACTCGTAGAGTCCGTGGGCGTCCTTGGGGAAGTGTGCGGGTACCCAGTCAAGGATAACACCGATCCCCGCACAGTGGAGCGTGTCGATAAGGTACATAAAGTCCTTGGGGGTGCCGAGACGCGAGGTGGGAGCAAAATAACTGCATACCTGATAGCCCCAGGAGCCGTCGAAGGGGTGCTCCATCACAGGCAGAAATTCAACGTGGGTGTAGCCCATTTGTTTTACGTAAGCGGGAAGCTCCTCCGCCAGCTCACGGTAGGTCAGAGGCAAGCCGCCATCATTTCTCTTCCAGGAGAACAGGTGAAGCTCGTATATGTTCATGGGCTGAGAGTAGAAATCCTTGCCCATTTTGCGCCTCTGCTCCATCCAGCCGCCGTCCTGCCATTCGTAACCGTCGATGTCGTAGAGCTTTGAGGCAGTCTTGGGAGGCGTCTCCGTGTGGAAAGCGTAGGGGTCTGCTTTGAGACACTCCCTGCCGTCCTTGACTATTTTGTATTTGTAGATCGAGTAATCGGGGAAATTCGAGCCGTCAAGCGCGACCTCCCAGAGTCCGTTTTCGCTTATTTTGTTCATGGGGGTTTCATCGGACCACCCGTTGAAATCTCCTGCCAGGTATACGGCGTCGGCATTTGGCGCCCAGGTGCGGAAGAATACCTGCCCGCCCACTCTGTGAGCGCCCAGATATTCATATGCCCTGTAGTTTGTGCCTTGGTGGAACAGATAGAGAGCAAGATCGTTTTGCTTGCCTGTTTTCATATACTCTCCTTTCGCGGTACGACCCATTGTTTTGTATCTCTATTTATTATACACTACTTTAGTAAAAAATTCAATAGATTTAATGGAAATTCGTCTCGGCGGGCGATGATTTATTTTTTGCACCGGAAAAAACAGAAAAGTTTTCGGGAAAATTGCCATACTGCTTGAATTTTCTGTATAAATGTGGTACAATTTACAGGATAAACACTCAAAATCACGGAAGGACGGCATAAAATGAGAAAAGAATACACTCTTGACCGAATAGAAGGAGATATTGCCGTCTGCGTTTCCAGAGATGACGGTGAGACTGTAGAGCTTGACGCCGTGCTTCTTTTGGAGGCAGGGGTGGTTGAGGGCGGAATCTTTTCCGCCGAGACCGACGGAAATGAGCTTTCGGATATAGAATATCTGGCACGGAAGACGGAAAACGTAAAAGGCGAAGCCCGCCGACGTCTCTCGGAGCTTTTCAGCAGAAGGAAGGAAAACGAAGAATGATATACAGAGGAATATTTATAAAAGGACTGTTCACCCAAATAAAAGAGATGACCCAATTCGGCGACGTGGGTGACGGACTGCTCATGATCGGTCTTGCTCTTGTTGTCATCGTATCTGCGTACCTTATCGGTTCGCTGAATTTTGCAGTCATTATCTCAAGGCTGAAATACGATCAGGATATCCGCGATTTCGGCAGCGGCAACGGCGGAACTACCAATATGCTCCGCACCTACGGTAAAAAGATGGGTGCTGTGACGTTGATCTGTGATATGCTCAAGGCGGCTGTTGCCTGTACTATAGGTTGCCTTTTGCTCGGTCTTACCGTGGGCGGTTATCTTGCGGCGTTCTTCTGTATGCTGGGACATATGTTCCCCGTGTACTATAAGTTCAAGGGCGGCAAGGGCGTAGCCGTTGCGGCGGCGTCCATGCTCATGCTCAATCCCTCGGTGTTCGCAGTGATATTTGTGTGCTTTGCAGTCATCGTGGGAGGGACGAAGTTCGTTTCTCTCGGCTCCGTTATGTGTGCGCTCCTATATCCCGTGATCCTAAGTACAATGGACGAGATACTTTTTCCCTACCTTTACGCCCTCGGCGTAACGAAGCTGGGCCCCGATGTGCTTTTTGCGGTGCTTATCGCTATTTTCGTAGTGTTCATGCACCGTGAAAATATCAAGCGCCTGATAGCGGGAACCGAATCGAAGATATCCTTTGGCAAAAAGCCCGCGCAGGAGGAAAAAAAGAATGACAAGCGCTGAGCTTTCGGAAATTTGTCAGGTCCTGCAAGGGGCGGCGGAACGAGGCGCGCTGAAAAAGGCGGTGCTCTCAAAGCCCGATTCAAAGGAGATATTAAAGACCGTTCTGACCGTCCGTACCATCGCCGGCGAGGCGATGCTCCAGGCGGAGTGCTTTACGCAGGATAACAAGGCAAAGCATGAAAATATCGAAATTTTCGATGCGGAGGGTCTGCTGTCACTTCTGGGCGGATTTTCGCAGATAAATATTATCACCACCGCAGGGGACTGCGAATATAAGCGCTCAAAGGGCGGAAAAGAGACCCTTATCGGAACGAAAAGGGTCATGGCGGCGCTTCCCGATGCCAAGCAGGTGGACGTGGGCGGAAACGACCGCGAAAAAAACTATATTTTAAGCGGCTCCGAGCCTTTTCTTATCTACCTGGGAGTCAGCGATAAAAACGGACGCGTTCATGATAAAAAACGCCCGAAATTCCGTCAGATAAACCGCTTTCTGGAGCATATCAGAGACGTGATGCGCCACCTGCCCGCCACGGGCGAGCTTCGAGTCTGCGACCTGTGCTGCGGAAAGAGTTATCTATCCTTTGCAGTCTACCATTACATGAAAAACGTGCTTGGCCGCGACGTTAAAATGACGGGTGTCGACCTTAAAGGTGACGTTATCGAGTACTGCAACTCTGTGGCGCGTGCCCTTGAGTGGGACGGGCTTGAATTTTTGTGCATGGATATCATGAAGTATGAGACGGAGACCCCGCCTCATCTTGTCATATCTCTCCACGCTTGCGATATTGCCACCGACATCGTTTTGCGCCGTGCGGCCATGTGGCAGACCGACGTTATTTTGTCCACTCCCTGCTGTCACCATGAAATGAATAGAAAGCTGAACTGTCCCGAGCTTGAATTTATCTCAAAGTATTCGATGCTTCGCCAGAAGCTCAGCGATGCGGCAACCGACGCACTTCGCCTTATGTGGCTTGAGAGCGAGGGGTATGCTTGCGACGCGCTGGAGCTGATCGATCCCGATGATACGCCCAAAAATATTCTTTTGCGCGCCACCCGCCGAAAAAAGGCCGACCCTGCAAGAAGGGCAGAGCGAGCAAAGGAAGAATACTATAAGACAAGAGAATTCCTTATCGGTTCGGGCATTTTGGGAGGTATAGAATGACCTTTGAGCACGCACTGAAAAAGATAAGCGGATTTCCCCGTACCAACGGACGTGCCACCACGGCGCGAATGGCGATCCTTTGCCGATACCTGGGGAACCCCGAAAAAAAGTTGAAATTCATACATATCGCCGGTACTAACGGCAAAGGCTCGGTGGCATCTATGACCGACCAGGTCCTGCGCCGAGCGGGATATAAGGTCGGGCGGTACATTTCGCCCTACATTCTGAATTTCAGAGAGCGAATGACCTTCGACGGGAAGATGATCCCCCGTGAGGAGCTTCCCGTTTTCACCGAAAAGGTCCTTGCGGCAGCCGCGCAGATGGAAAGCGACGTTGAGGCGGCAAAAAAAGGAGAAAAGATCGAGTCCGAGATACCCGCAGAACTGCTTGCTGGAGACGTTCCCGCTACCCCCGTGCAGTTTGAGGTGGTCACAGCCATCGCCTTTCTGTTCTTCCTTTACCACGAGTGCGACGCGGTAGTCCTTGAATGCGGACTCGGTGGGCTGTTTGACGCTACCAACGTAATAGACCCGCCCATGGCCGCCGTTCTTTGCGGCATCGGACTTGATCATGCCGAGCTTCTGGGTGACACCGTTGCAAAGATCGCCGCAGAAAAAAGCGGAATAATCAAAAGGGGAACGCGCTATGCGGTCTCCGCGCCTCAGGTGGCGGACGCGCTTCAGCCTATCGAGGCGACCTGCCGTGCCGTCGGCTGTACTTTGTCCGTTGCGGGCAAGACGGAAATTCTTCGGTCGTCTCCCTTGGGACTTGAGTTTTCCTACCGAGGCGAGAAGTATTCTTTGGCTCTTTGTGCCGCGTACCAGGCGACGAATGCCTCAATAGTTCTTGAACTTGTAAACGCACTTCGCCTGCAGGGCATGGATATCTCCGACCGGGCGGTGAGAGAGGGTTTTCTCCACGTGCGTTTTCCTGCAAGATTCGAGGTCTTTTCCATATCCCCC
Source organism: Eubacteriales bacterium (assembly GCA_045596925.1). Lineage (GTDB taxonomy): Bacteria > Bacillota > Clostridia > Oscillospirales > CAG-272 > SIG710. Next base: position 21,442 of record JAZODH010000003.1, on the reverse strand, counting down.
ACGGTTATTATCGACGGTGCTCACAACGAGCACGGCGTCACGGCATTCTGCCAGAGCATCCGCGCAATGAAGGAGCATTTTTCAAAGGGTGAGATAACCTTTTTTGCGGCAATGCTCCGCGATAAAGAGCCGCAAAGAGCGCTCGCTCCTTTTGCCGCTCTTGCCCTGTCCGAGGACGTGAAGGTCAAGAAGATCGTGACCTTTGAGACCGACACGCCACGCTCTATGTCTGCCTGCGAGCTTGCGGATATTTTACGCACGTTGACCTGCGGTAAAATTAAGATCGAGAGCACGGATAACATAAAGAAGACCGCGCCCAAAATCCTGTCCGAGCTTGGACGCGACGACAGCGCAATCGCCTTCGGCTCGCTTTACAGCGCCGCCGATCTTCGGACGATAGTGAGCGAATATTTCGGCTTGACATAATTTTAATACTCCCGCCATATACATGGATCGAAACGATTTTGAAAATGGCGGGAGGAATTTTATTTATGGCCGAGCATTCAATTTACAAGGATATCGCAGAACGCACGGGCGGCGATATTTATATCGGGGTGGTAGGCCCCGTAAGAACGGGAAAATCCACCTTTATCAAACGATTTATGGAGACTACCGTTCTGCCCAACATCAAGGGTGAATTTGACCGCAGCAGAGCCACCGACGAGATGCCCCAGAGCGCGTCGGGAAAGACTGTCATGACCACCGAGCCGAAATTCGTCCCCGATGAAGCGGTCGAGGTGAGCATGGAGGACGGCGCAAGCCTTAAGATCAAGATGATAGACTGCGTAGGGTACATAGTCCCCGAGGCCATCGGTCACATTGAGGACGGAAAGCCCAGGATGGTCAGCACCCCCTGGTCTGACGAGCCTATGCCCTTTACGCAGGCCGCCGAGATCGGCACAAAAAAGGTAATAAACGATCATTCCACCATCGGCATGGTAGTCACCACCGACGGAACTATCGGGGAGATCCCCAGAGAGAGCTATCTGGAAGCCGAGGAACGGGTCATTCGTGAGCTGAAGGAGCTGAAAAAGCCCTTTGCGGTGATATTGAACTCCGCCAAGCCCGATTCGACGGAGGCGACGGAGCTGGCGCTGTCGCTTGAAGAAAAATATGCCGTCCCCGTGGCACTGGTCAACTGTACCGAGCTTGACGGTGAGGACATCGGAAATATAATGCACATGGTACTGCGGGAATTCCCCGTTTCCGAGGTAAAGCTGAATATTCCTGCCTGGGTGGCGCGGCTTGATGACACCCACCCCGTAAAGAGCGGTATTCTGACGAGCCTGGCGAAATGCGCGGCTCGGGCAGAGAAGTGCGGACAGATCGCCGAGGCATTTGCACCTCTTACGGACTGCGAGTATATCTCCTCGATCGCAGGTATCAAGACGGATTACGGCAGAGGAAGAGCCGAGATCACGGCCGACCTTGCCCCGGGACTTTATTGGCGTGTTCTCAGCGAGCTGACGGGATTTGAGATCAACGGCGAGGAGGAGCTGGCAGAGCTTCTCTGCGAGCTTTCGGAAATGAAAGACAAGTACGACAAGGTCGCTGCCGCCATAGAGGAGGCTGACCGTCGGGGCTACGGCATCGTAATGCCGTCCGTTGAGGAAATGAAGCTCGAAGAGCCTGAAATAATCAAGCAGGCGGGTGGTTACGGCGTAAAGCTCCGCGCCTCTGCCCAGTCGATACACATGATCCGCGCAAATATCGAGACCGAGATCAATCCCATCGTCGGTACCGAGCAGCAGTCGGAGGAGCTTATCGGATATCTGCTTCGCGAATTTGAAGAAAATCCCCGCGCCATCTGGGAATCCAATATGTTCGGCAAGAGCTTATACGAGCTGATGAACGAGGGTCTTCACACCAAGCTTGAGCATATGCCCGAGGAGTCGAGAACAAAGCTGTCTTCAACCCTTGAGCGCATCATAAACGAGGGAAGCAACGGACTTATCTGCATTATCCTCTGATTTGTAAAAATTCAACAAGGCTTTCGGGCTTTTCGCTGATTTGTGCGTCAATGCCCGAAAGCCTTGATTTTTATGACAAATCCCGATACGAATTAACAAAAAGTTAATAAATAATTTTTGTACACTATTGACAAAAGACATGAATGCTTGTATAATTGTATACATAAATTGCTTCAGCAAAATAAAGGAGAAACAAGAATATGCTGGAAATATCCAATAAGACAAATCTACTGGAACAAAAGACATACAAATATTCCCTGCAGGACGTAGCTGAGCCTGAGCTTTATCGCGCAATATACAGCTACCATGAGGTGCCTAAAGTGGCGTTCAACCACCGCCGCGTGCCTATGGGCATGCCTCAGGATATCTGGATCACAGATACATCCTTCCGTGACGGTCAGCAGTCGGTAGAGCCTTATACCGTGAAGCAGATAGTTGACCTCTTCAAGATGATGTCAAAGCTGGGCGGACCTTACGGAATCATTCGCCAGACCGAATTTTTCGTTTACAGCGAAAAGGACAGAAAGGCGATAGCCGAATGCCAGGATCTGGGATTGAAATTCCCCGAAATCACTACCTGGATCAGAGCAAGCAAGGAAGACTTCAAACTCGTTCGTGACCTGGGTATCCGCGAGACGGGTATTCTGGTCTCCTGCAGTGACTACCATATATTTAAAAAGATGAAGCTTTCCCGCTCCGAGTGCATGAAGAAATATCTGGCGGCCGTGGCGGAAGCCTTTGAGGCTGGTGTTATGCCCCGTTGCCACCTGGAGGACATTACCAGAGCCGATTTCTACGGCTTTGTCGTTCCTTTTGTAAACGAGCTGATGAAGATGTCCGAGGATGCGGGGATCCCCGTAAAGATCCGCGCCTGCGACACCATGGGTTACGGCGTTCCTTTCTCCGAGGTCGCATTGCCCCGAAGCGTGCCGGGTATCATCTACGGTCTCCAGCACTATTCGGACGTGCCAAGCGAAATGCTTGAATGGCACGGTCACAACGACTTCTACAAGGCGGTGGCGAACGCTACCACCGCTTGGCTCTACGGTGCCTGCGGCGTAAACTGCTCGCTGCTGGGTATAGGCGAGAGGACGGGTAACATTCCTCTCGAGGCCATGATTATGGAATATGCTTCCTTGCGTGGCTCTCTTGACGGAATGGACACAACGATGATCACCGAGATCGCAGATTACTTCAAGCACGAGATGGGCTACGACATTCCTGTTCAAACTCCATTTGTTGGAAGAAACTTCAACGTGACCCGCGCGGGAATCCACGCGGACGGTCTTATGAAGGATGAGGAGATCTACAATATCTTCGACACCGAGACGCTTCTCAACCGTCCCGCCACCGTAATGCTCGGTCAGAATTCGGGTCTTGCGGGTATCGCATACTGGATGAACAATAACTACGGCCTGCGCGGCGATGACGCACTTGACAAGCGTGATCCTGTGGTGGTGGACGTCAAGGCATGGATCGACCGCGAGTACGCGGACGGCCGTCAGACGGCACTTTCCGCTACTGAGATCGAGGCGGCTATCGAGCAGATCTCGGGCGGCAAATACAGAAGACTGTAAAGGAGAAAAAAATGGAACATAAGACGATATCTTTGGCAGAGCAGGTCTTTGAAAGACTTGAAAACGATATACTCTGCGGAAAATATAAAAGAGGAGAGATCTTCAGCGAAAATATGCTTGTGTCCGACCTGAAGGTTAGCCGAACCCCCGTGCGCGAGGCGATCCGACGTCTGGAACAGGAGCACTTGGTTGAAACAACCACGAAAGGCATACTTGTTCTCGGAATTACACAGGATGACTTGGTGGATATAATGGACCTGCGCCTCAAGATCGAGGGAATTGCCGCGGCAAGAGCGGCTCAGCGCATTACCGACGATGAGCTGAAGGAGTTGAGGGAAGCCCTTGAATTGCAGGAATATTACGTGTCCAAAAAGGACGCGGAGCACATCAAGGCGCTTGACAACACCTTCCATTATCTTGTTTACCGCTTCTCGGGAAGCAACATAATCTACGACACCCTGATGCCGCTTCACAACAAGGCGAGAAAATACCGCAAGGCGTCGGTGGAAAACGAGAGCCGTGCTCTCAGCTCGGTGCAGGAGCACAGAGAGATCTACGAGGCCATCGCCGCTCACGACCCGTTGCAGGCAGAGCAGGTGACCACAAAGCACGTACAAAACGCAAAGACACATATACTTAACAGGAGCACAAAATAATGGGACTTACGATAGCACAAAAAATAATCAAATCCCATCTCGTTTCGGGCGAGATGACGGTGGGAAGTGAAATTTCCCTTAAAATAGACCAGACGCTGACACAGGACGCAACGGGTACAATGGCGTACCTTGAATTTGAGACCATGGGTATCGACCGCGTGCGCACCGAAAAGAGCGTGGCGTATATCGACCACAATACTCTGCAGTCGGGCTTTGAAAACGCCGATGACCACCGTTTCATTCAGTCTATTGCAAAGAAATACGGCATTTATTTCTCCCGTCCCGGTAACGGCATCTGCCACCAGGTGCATCTTGAAAGATTCGGCAAGCCCGGAAAGACCCTTATCGGTTCGGACAGCCATACTCCCACGGGCGGCGGTATCGGTATGCTTGCATTCGGTGCGGGCGGACTTGACGTAGCAGTTGCTATGGGCGGCGGTGCTTACTATATCACCATGCCCAAAATATTCAAGGTCAATCTGACCGGAAAGCTCCGCGATTTCGTAACCGCCAAGGACGTGAGCCTTGAGATTCTCAGAATCCTGTCCGTAAAGGGTGGTGTGGGCGCTATCATCGAGTGGGGCGGCGAGGGCGTAAAGACCCTGACCGTTCCGGAGAGAGCCACCATTACCAACATGGGTACAGAGCTTGGCGCAACCACTTCTATCTTCCCCTCCGATGAGGTCACAAAGGCATTCCTTGAAGCCGAGGGCAGAGGAGAGGATTATACACCCCTTGAAAGCGACGCGGACGCAGTTTACGACCGTATCATCCACATAAATCTGAGCGAGCTTGAGCCTCTTATTGCTTGTCCCCATATGCCCGATAACGTGGTTAAGGTTTCCAGCCTCAAGGGCACGAAGGTCGACCAGGTCTGCGTAGGCTCCTGCACTAATTCTTCTCTTATGGATATGCTTAAGGTCGCGGCTCTGTTGAAAGGCAAAACTATCAAGGACAGCGTAAGTATGTCCGTGTCTCCCGGATCGAAGCAGGTCCTTTCCATGCTTGCCGACTGCGGGGCGCTTGGCGATATCCTTGCCAGCGGTGCGCGTGTGCTTGAATGTGCCTGCGGACCTTGTATCGGCATGGGCTTCTCTCCCAATTCCGGCGGTGTGAGCCTCCGTACTTTCAACCGTAACTTCGAGGGCAGAAGCGGTACTGCCGACGGTAAGGTCTACCTTGTTTCCCCCGAAACGGCTGTTGCGGCGGCGCTGACGGGTGAGATCACAGACCCCATGCTCCTGGGCAAGGCGCCTGACATCGTAATGCCCGACGCATTCAAGATCGACGACAGCGCGGTCATCACTCCCGCTTCACCCGAGGAAGCAAAGAACCTCGAGATCCTCCGCGGTCCCAATATCAAGAAGTTCCCCGACTCAAAGCCTCAGCTTGATACTCTTTCTGCCGAGCTTGTGCTTAAAGTGGGCGACAATATCACCACCGACCACATTATGCCCGCAGGCGCAAAAATTTTGCCCTACCGTTCAAATATTCCTCACCTTTCCCAGTACTGCTTCGGTGTTTGTGACCCCACGTTCCCCGAGAGAGCAAAGGCGGCAGGTGAGAGCATCGTTGTGGGCGGCGCAAACTACGGTCAGGGGTCTTCACGCGAGCACGCGGCGCTGGTTCCTCTGTATCTTGGCGTTCGCGCGGTCATCGCAAAGAGCTTTGCCCGTATCCATGCGGCAAACTTGATAAACGCAGGTATCATGCCCCTTACATTCAAGAACGCCGACGACTACGATAAGATCTCACAGGGAGACAAGCTCACTTTGACGGGAGTTTACGCAGGAATGGACAGCGGCGAGATCGTCATGACAGACGAGACCACGGGTGAAAAGTTTACCCTTGAATGCAATTTCACAGACAGACAGAAAGCCATTTTGAAGGCAGGAAGCCTTCTTGCTTACACGAAGGAGCAGAATATATGACAAACTACCAAAGCTACATAGATACCGCCGTTGAGCAGTTTAAGGCTCTCATCACTCAGCAACTTGAAAGAGAGCTGAAAATGGAGGAGGGCGCGACGGCGAAGGATTTTACAAAGCTTGAAAAGATCAAGATCGGCGTTATCGGCGGCGACGGAATCGGTCCGATCATCGTTTCCGAGGCAAGCAGACTTATGCAGTTCCTCTTAGCCGATGAGATCAAGACAGGCAAGATCGAGATCGTTGAAATTTCGGGCCTTACCATCGAAAGAAGACTGGCGCTTGGTCAGTCCGTCCCCGAGGACGTGCTTGCGCAGATAAAGGAATGTGACGTGTTCTTAAAGGGTCCCACGACCACCCCCAAGGGCGGTACTATGGAGAGTGCGAACGTAACTCTTCGCCGTGAGCTTGACCTCTATGCCAACGTGCGCCCCGTTTCCATTCCCGAAAAGGGAATCGACTGGACCTTCTACCGCGAAAATACCGAGGGAGAATATGTTCTCGGAAGCCGCGGCGTGGAAATTCCCGAAAAGCTGGCGATGGACTTCAAGGTGACCACCGAGCAGGGCACAAAGCGCATAGCGCGTGCCGCCTTTGAGTACGCAAAGAACAACGGCAAGACAAACGTTTCTATCGTAACAAAGGCTAACATAATGAAGAAGACCGACGGCAAGTTCTCCGAGCTTTGCCATCAGGTTGCAGCCGACTATCCCGAGATCACGGCTGAGGATTGGTATATCGACATCATGTCCGCAAATCTTGTGAACGAGGACATCAGAAGCCGCTTCCAGGTGTTCGTTCTGCCTAACCTTTACGGTGATATCATCACCGACGAGGCGGCGCAGATACAGGGCGGAGTCGGTACTGCGGGAAGTGCAAACATCGGCGACAAGTACGCTATGTTTGAGGCTATCCACGGCTCGGCTCCTCGTATGATCGAGGAGGGAATTGCCGAATACGCTAACCCCTCAAGCATCTTCCGCGCTGTTGAGATGCTTCTTCGCCATATTGCAAAGGCGGATATTGCGTACAAGCTGGCAAAGACAATGGAGATCTGCTGTGACACCGAGAAAAAGGTGGTCGTAACGGGCAACCGTGACGGCGCGACCTGTCACGAATTCGGCGATTACGTAATGGAGACGCTTGCAAAGCTCTGAAAGGGTAAGATATGAAAATTGTAGTAAAGGTCGGAACGTCTACTCTGGCCCACAACGGCGGACATCTCAATATCCGCCGAGTTGAAAAGCTGTGTAAGGTGCTGTCCGACATAAAAAACGCGGGACATCAGGTTATTTTGGTGTCCTCGGGCGCTATCGGTATGGGCGTGGGCAAGTTGAATCTTCCCGGAAGACCTGCCGATATCCCCACAAAGCAGGCGGCGGCAGCCGTTGGTCAGTGCGAGCTGATGTATACATACGACAAGCTCTTTTCCGAGTATAACCACAACGTGGCGCAGATACTTCTGACCGCCGACGACGTGCAAAACGAGGAGAGAAACATCCACTTTATAAACACTCTTAATCGTTTGCTTGAGCTTGGCGCGCTTCCCGTTATAAACGAGAACGACACGGTTTCTACTGCCGAGTTTGGCATCGGAGACAACGATAACCTCAGCGCTATCGTTGCTGTCAGCGCAAAGGCCGATCTGCTCGTTCTTCTTTCGGATATTGACGGTCTATACACCGCCGATCCTCATAAGGATAAGAATGCTAAGCTTATCCCTTGTGTGTATGAGATAGATGACAAGATCATGAACCTGGCCGCAGGAAAGGGAAGTGAGCTTGGCACGGGCGGAATGATAACAAAGCTCGGCGCTGCAAAGACCTGTACCGAGGCGGGCTGTGATATGGTAATCGCAAACGGCGACGACCCCGATATCCTCTATTCGATTACCGACGGAACACCCGTCGGCACAAGATTTTTTGCAAAAAAGAAAGGATAAGCAGAAAATGACCACCCATGAAATCCTTGTCCGCGCAAAATCAGCCCGAGGTGAGATAGGTGCGCTTTCCCCCGAAAAGAAGAATGAAGCGCTTCTGGCAATGGCGTCAGCCCTTGAAGGTGCGACAGCCCAAATCCTCGAAGCAAATCGGGGGGATATCGAGCGAGCAAAAGGGAAGATATCGGACGTTATGATAGACCGCCTGACCCTGACGGAAAAGCGAATTTCTGACATGGCAGAAGGTATCCGCGCTCTTGTGCGCTTGCCCGACCCCGTAGGTCGCGTTTTACGCGAAAACGAACGCCTCGGCGGATTGATGATAAAGCGGGTCTCCGTTCCCATGGGCGTGGTCGGTATTATTTACGAAAGCCGTCCCAACGTGACCTCGGATGCGGCGGCATTGGCGCTGAAAAGCGGTAACGTTTGCGTTCTGCGCGGTGGCAAGGAGGCTTATGCTTCCTCGGCGGCGATAGTGAAAGCTCTGCGAGAGGGCTTGACGGTCGTCGGCGTAAATGAAAATGCCATAAACTTGATCGAGGACACCACCAGGGAAAGCGCAAATGAAATGATGCGCGCGGTCGGTCTTATCGACCTGCTTATTCCTCGCGGCGGCGCAGGACTTATCAACGCCTGCGTGCAGAACGCTATCGTTCCCTGTATCCAGACGGGAACGGGAATATGCCACGTGTACGTTGACGGTGAAGCGGATCAGGAAAAGGCACTTAAGATTATCGAAAACGCAAAGACGAGCCGTCCTTCGGTTTGCAACGCCGAGGAGGTCTGTCTTGTGTCCGAGAAAATTGCCGACGAGTTCCTGCCCAAGCTGAAAAAACTTCTCACCGATGACAGAGCGGCGGCAGGAAAACAGCCCGTTGAGCTTCGTCTGTGCGAAAAAGCGGCAAAGATCATCAACGGAACTCCTGCGGGTGAAAATGATTTTGACACCGAATTTCTCGATTATATCCTTGCAGTCAAGGTGGTTTCGGACGTAGATGAAGCGATCGCTCATATCGGCCTGCATTCCACGGGTCACAGCGACGCGATAGTTACCGAAAATACCGCTACTGCCGAGAAGTTTACTCTCTCTGTTGACAGCGCGGCGGTCTACGTTAATGCGTCGACGCGTTTCACCGACGGAGGCGAGTTCGGTCTGGGCTGTGAAATGGGAATTTCAACTCAGAAGCTCCACGCAAGAGGACCTATGGGTCTGGAGGAGCTGACCACCTATAAATACGTGATCACGGGCAACGGAAACGTGCGGTGATATGAGAAAGGAATAAAAATGAAATATAATTTCGGTTTTATAGGAACGGGAAATATGGGATCGGCGCTGGCGACTGCGGTTGCGGGCAAGTGCGGCGGCAATGCCGTACTGCTCTGCGATAAAGATGCGGCGAGAGCACAGTCGGTGGCTGAAAAGCTCGGCGCGTCTGCCAGCGATATTGCCACAGTTGCCGCAGAGTGCAAATATATCTTCCTCGGAGTAAAGCCTCAGATGATGGCAGATATGCTGAGCGAAATTTCCGATATTCTAAAGAAAAGACAGGATAAATTCGTTCTCGTCACCATGGCGGCAGGACTCACCCTGGAAACTATCGCCGAGATGGCAGGAGCAGATGTACCCGTTATCCGCATCATGCCCAACACCCCCGCATCGGTGGGAAAGGGAATGATCCTTTACTGCACCAACGCTCTTGTGTCCCAGGAGAACGAAGCGAAATTTGTTGACGCCATGTCGGGCGCAGGATCGATCGATAAGCTTCCCGAAGCTCTTATCGACGCGGGAAGCGCCGTCTCGGGCTGCGGACCTGCTTTCGTTTATATGTTCATCGGCGCTATGGCTGACGGCGGCGTCAAATGCGGACTGCCGCGCGACAAGGCACTCAAATATGCGGCCCAGACCGTGATCGGCGCTGCCGAGATGGTCCTCAAAACGGGTAAGCATACTGAGGAATTGAAGGACGCGGTCTGCTCACCTGCGGGAAGCACCATCGAGGGGGTTTCAACTCTTGAAAACTTTGCCTTCCGCGCGTCGGTGGAGACGGCGGTGGTAAATTCCTTTGAGCGTACAAAGGAACTGGGCAAGAGATAAAATATCAAAAAACGCTCTGTTTTGGCAGAGCGTTTTTTGTGTTCTGAAATCTTTTTTGCCAATTTTGACAAAAACACTTGAAAAAATTTATTGGATTTGGTATAATACCCGATAGGTATGGCTTTTTTTGATAAAAAGAATCGTTTCCTCAAAAAGCTGGCTGCTTCTCGGCGGCAGACAAAGGCGGTAAATTATGCGATCTAAAAAAATGATTCACAACAGATATCTTCTTTTCCTCGATGTGTTACTCGGCATCGGGGCTTATTGTCTTGCTGTGATTTCATATTTTGAGCCGAATATGTTCTTTGAACAGCTGAACGGCTTCAAGCTGTTCTTTATCTTCATGCTGATCGTGTTCTTTGCGTTCATGAAGTTCGGCGGAGTGTATAACACCGATTGGATAAACGCAAACGAAAACAGCTATTTCAAGCTTATGATGTCGGTAGTTCTGTCGGTCTTTGCAACGGGAATCGTCGGAGCCGTTCTGTTTAACGAAGCAGGATTTGCTATCGGCCGCGATTTTAGGTTTTATATGCTTTGTGCCACTCTGTACGGCGGATTTATCTGTGCCGAGAGATTTGTTCTCCGAATTGCCGTAAAGATAGACAATCCCAAAAATCATAAAGGAGATAAAAAGGTTCTTATCGTTGGAGCAGGCTCGCTGGCGGTAACTCTTCTGCGAGAGATCGCAGTAAATCGCGCCATAAAATATTCGGTTGTGGGACTTGTTGACGACGATAAGGCAAAGCTGCACACGAGTATCTGCGGTGCTACGGTGCTCGGTACAACGGACGATATTGACAAGATCTGCAAGAAATACGGCGTTGAAGAGATAGTTTTCGCTATCTACCGCATCACCAATGCCCACAGAGTTGAGATCCTGGACAAGTGCTCAAAAACGGGTATCAAAGTAAAGATCCTGCCCGGAATGGAAATAAGTTTCATTGACGGAGAAAAATCCGACCTGGCAAGAAATATCCGTGACGTTGCAATCGAAGACCTGCTTGACCGCGACCCTATCCGTCTTGAGAACGACAGACTTATGCAGGATATTGGCGGAAAGGTCGTGCTCGTGACGGGCGGAGGCGGTTCCATCGGCTCTGAGCTCTGCCGCCAGATAATGAAATTCTCACCGAAAAAGCTTGTTATCGTTGATATTTACGAGAACACTACATACGAGCTCCAGCAGGAACTGGACAAGGCTTATCCAAACAACAAGCCCGAGGTGCTTATCGCATCGGTGCGCGACGTTAAACGCCTTGAAAATATTTTTGAGACCTATCGTCCCAAGTACGTCTTCCACGCGGCGGCGCATAAGCACGTGCCTCTGATGGAGTTCTCTCCCTGCGAGGCTATAAAGAATAACGTTTTCGGCACTCTCAATACTGCCAGATGCGCCGACAAGTACGGAGCGGAGCGCTTCGTGCTGATCTCCACCGACAAGGCGGTCAACCCCACCAACGTAATGGGTGCAACAAAGCGTTTTTGCGAGATGATAGTGCAGTCTATGGCACAGAGCAGTAAGACCGACTTTGTAGCGGTAAGATTTGGAAACGTGCTGGGTTCAAACGGCTCGGTGATTCCGATCTTCAGAAAGCAGATCTCCGAAGGCGGGCCCGTTACGGTCACGCACCCCGAGATCACCAGATTCTTCATGACGATCCCCGAGGCGGCACAGCTTGTGCTCCAGGCATCGGCATACGCCAACGGCGGCGAGATATTCGTGCTTGATATGGGCAAGCCGGTAAAGATAGCAGACCTTGCAAAGAAGATGATCTCACTTTCGGGACTCAAGCTGGGCGAGGATATAGATATCGTATACAGCGGTCTGCGTCCCGGTGAAAAGCTCTATGAGGAGCTTCTCATGGACGAGGAGGGATTGAAAAAGACAGCGCACAGTAAGATCTTCGTGGGACAGCCTATCCTGATCACGCCGGACGAGCTTCAGGCAAAACTTGACGTTCTTGCTGAGGCTATAACAAAGGACAACCACGCAATAAAAGAAGCAGTTGCGCAGGTAGTGCCTACATACGTGATGAAAGAAGAATAAACAGCAAAAGGAGCCGATGGCTCCTTTTGCTGTTTTGGGGCATTTTTGGAGGCTTTTGGGCAATTTGACTACAAAAAACATATAAGGAAAAATGACCAAAAACCAATTCTTTGTAAAAAATAGCAAATAAAAACAGAAAAAATGCAAAAAAACATTTGACAATTTGGTAAATTTGTAGTATAATACATTGAGCATATGTTTTTTATAGGGGTTTTGCGCCAATTTTACGAAAGCAAAATAACCAAAAGCCGACGAAACGGAGAATTTATGCCGAGATTTTTTGTCCAACTTGATAATGTCGATCAGGAGCTTAAAACCGTGCAGATAACGGGTGAGGACGCTCACCACATTTCAAGATCGCTGAGAATGGCGAAAGGGGAGCGGATAACCGTCTGCGATATGCATGGTGTCGAATATGACTGCGTGATACGTGATTTTTGCGACGACAGCAGCGTGACGGCTGAGATAATCTCCTGCGGAGACTGCATGAGCGAACCGCCCTATAAGGTAACCCTCTACCAAGGACTGCCCAAAGGCGATAAGCTTGATTCCGTCATACAAAAATCGGTGGAATGCGGTGTGTTTGCTGTCAGGACCTTCGAGAGCAGTCGGTGTATAGCCAAGGAAAAGACCGAAGCGGGTGACAAAAAGCTCTCCCGCCGCAAAAAGATAGCCCTTGAGGCCGCAAAGCAAAGTGGCAGAGGCAGAGTTCCCGAGATCCTGCCCACCGTACGCTTCAAAGAGGCTGTGGATGAGGCGGCAGGAGCGGATATTCCTCTGTTTTGCTATGAGGACGAGCATGCCCTCAGCCTGAAAAGCGCGGTCAGAAGCAGACTCGCTCATTTGCGGAACGGCGACGTGCCTACGGTGTCGGTGGTCATCGGCTCCGAGGGGGGATTTTCTCCGCAAGAGGCGGAGTATGCAAGAGAACACGGAATGCTCACGGTGGGGCTCGGACCGAGAATACTAAGGACCGAAACGGCACCTGCGTTCGTTCTCGGTTGCCTGGCTTACGAGCTGGAAATGACTGAGCAGGAAATTTAAGGATAATGCCACGGCGTGGCAAGGACAATGAAAGGGAAGTCCCGCGGGACAAGGTTTTTTGAAATGTCGAAAAAAGGAAATACCGTAAGAATGAAGAGATCGGAGATTCTGTATTACAGAATGCTGACAGTTGTAGTGGTGCTCTTCGCCGTTATAACCGGTATCCAGTATATAAGCGGAAGAGCAGAGCCGGATTCGCCGTTTGCGCTGATCCTGGCAGGTTGCTTTGCTGTGCTTGCAGTTGCATCGGTGGCGGTCGCTCTGATATTTAAAAAGAAGAATAAGAAAGAATTTGCAGTTCTTGACTGCCCCTTCCTTGCAGGAATGTTCACCTGCCTTGCCTTGACCTTCGCAGCTCTCTGGTTCAACGCCGTGAGCTCCCGCAGACTGATACTTTACGTTGCCATCTGCGCACTCATCTACCTTGTGTACTGCCTCTTTGACCGTGAGATGTTCAGCTTCTCCGTCTATACTCTTATCGGCGGCGTGATTCTGTCCACTCTCCGAGTGGCGACGGTCACGGAAAAGACCGTGACGGTGATCATCCTTGGTCTCTATGCCGTGGCGGCGGTGATCCTCACCCTTGTCGGAAAGGGAAGAGATATCAAGATCGGACGTCAGATCATTTACGGAAAGGATTTTCGCGCGCATCCTTATTACATATCCGCAGGAATTATGATCGCGGGTGTCGTGACCAGTTATTTCATTGCGGGAAGCGTTATTTACTCTCTTGCGGTTCTGGGTATCTACTACATGGTATATACGGTAGTAAATGCACTGAGCGATATGTGAACTTTGTAGAAAAAACCTTTAAATAAATTACGTGTCGGCGGCGACAGCGCCGAAAATGACGGAAAATCGTCGTAAAGAAGAAAGGAATGGGCATAAGATATGTCAAACAGATTGTTCCACGGAGTAATTCATCAAATGAAGGATGCCATCGACAGAACGATAGGCGTAGTTGACGAGGGTAATGCGGTAATTGCTTGCTCCGAGCTTACAAAGATCGGAGAAAACAGAAAGGAGCTTGCCGACTGTCCCGCGCGTATGCAGGAATCCTTTGTCTGCGGCGGTTATACATACAGAGTTATCGGCGTCGGCTCTAACAAATCCGAATATTATGTATTCGTTGAGGGAGAGGACAAAGCTGCCGAAAAGACCGCCCGCCTGCTTTCCATTTCTCTGAGCAACATCAAGAACCTTTACGACGAAAAGTATGATAAGGGCTCGTTTATCAAGAATATTATCCTTGACAACATCCTGTCGGGCGATATCTATATCAAGAGCAAGGAGCTTCACTTCAACAGCGAGGAGAGCAGAATAGTTTTCCTTATCAAGTTTGATGGCAAGACCGAGATCCTGCCCTTTGAGATGCTCCAGAATATGTTCCCCGATAAGTCAAAGGACTACGTTATCAGCGTAGGTGAGAATGATATAGTTCTCGTAAAGGACATCAAGGCGGGAACGGACGTGAGAGAGATCGAGAAGATGGCAACGAACATTGCCGACACCCTCCAGTCCGAGTTCTATGCAAAGGTCTCCATCGGTGTGTCTACCGTTGTTGACAATATCAAGGACCTTGCAAAGGCCTATAAAGAGGCGCAGGTTGCCCTTGAGGTCGGAAAGGTATTTGAGACCGAAAAGAGCATCGTAAGCTACGAAAATCTCGGCATCGGACGTCTTATTTATCAGCTTCCCACAACACTCTGCGAGATGTTCTTGCAGGAGGTGTTCAAAAAGGGCGGACTTGAGACTCTCGACCGCGAGACGCTTCAGACTATCCAGGCGTTCTTTGAAAACAATCTGAACGTATCGGAGACGTCAAGAAAACTGTTCGTTCACAGAAATACTCTTGTTTACAGACTTGAAAAGATCCGTAAGCTCACAGGCCTTGACCTGCGCGAGTTTGAGCACGCCATCACCTTTAAGGTGGCACTCATGGTCAAGAAATACCTTAACTCCAAGCCCGCAAAGCTGTAATTTTTGACCTCGGCCAAGCTTTTTCGGCTGACATGAGAAAGGAAAAGATTTTTTTCAATGATTCGATTCAATAATGTAAGAAGCATTTACAAAAACAATAACCACGTGGCACTTGACGGTGTCAGCTTCGACATTAAAGACGGAGAGTTTGTCTTTATCGTCGGCAGCTCCGGCGCAGGAAAGACGACTATGACTAAGTTGTTGCTTTGCGAGATGACTCCCACCTCGGGCAGCCTTGAGGTGAACGGCTTCAATCTGAACCGTATGTCTCCCCGCAAAATATGTAAATACCGCCGCAGCCTGGGCGTTATCTTCCAGGACTTCAAGCTGTTCCCCAAAAAGACCGTTTACGAGAACGTGGCGTTTGCCATGCAGGTCATCGGAACGCCCAAATTCCTGATCGAGCGCCGTGTCCCCGCGATCCTTCGTTCGATGGGACTTATTGAGAAGGCAAAGCGTTTCCCCGAAGAGCTTTCCGGCGGTGAACAGCAGAGAGTTGCTATTGCAAGAGCCCTTGCAAACAGCCCCGATATCATTATCGCGGACGAACCCACGGGTAATATCGACCCTCATCTCGCGGAGGATATTATGGATCTGTTCGTGTGGATCAATCAGAATCTGCACAAGACCGTGGTAGTGGTAACTCACGCGGAAAATCTCGTAAATAAATATAACCACAGAGTTATCCGCCTTGAGGGTGGTAAGGTGGCGTCCGACAGAGTGGGAGGTATGTTCGATGAACAGTAATAATCAGAACATGACACCAAACGGACAGCCCCCGAGACGTCTTATGCCCATTAAGGTAAAGAAGTCCTATAATCCCGCAATATTCGTGGGCGAGGCATTCAAAAACCTTTGGCGAGACGGTATCATGTCGCTGGCCTCGATCCTTGTTCTTGCAAGCTGCCTCGTAGTTCTTGGCTGCTTTGCTCTGCTGGTGTTCAATATTAACGTAAACATGGATAAACTGGCTTCTCTCAACGAGATCGTGGCGTTTACCGAGTACGATATGAGTGAGGAGGACGCTGTTGCCCTTGGCGAGGAGATAAAGAAGCTGGATAACGTGGAAAGCGTTGAATTTATCTCAAAGGCTCAGGGACTTGAGGACCTGAAGGCTACCTACCCCGAATTTTCCGACCTCTTTGACGAGTTCGAAGAGGAGGCAGCGCAGGATACAGAGAAAGCTCCCGATACAACTCCGCAAGTGACGGATACCGAAAAGGCTCCCGATACTACCGAGCCTGCCGACTCTGAAACACCTGCTGATTCCACCGAAGCGACGGGTGACGATGGAACGGCTGCTCCCGCGGATTCCGACAGTGCAGAGACGGCGGACAGCGAGCCTGCACAGACAGAACCCGAGACTCAGCCACAGGCTCCCGTAACCGAGGAAACTCCCGACGAGCCGAGCAACAAAAACCCCCTGGCTCATTGCTATAGAATCAAGTACATAGACAACGCAAAAGTCGCAACTCTTGAGTTTAACCTCAACGAGATGGATGGGATCCGCAAGGTAAATAACCGCCAGGATCTGGCAATGTCTCTTGAAAACTTAAAGGACGGCATTTCCATGATATTCATTTGGTTCTTGGTCGTGCTTTTCGTTGTTAGCGTGTTCATAATTATCAATACGATCAAGCTTGCGGTCAACTCCCATATGGAAGAGATCCGCGTAATGAAATACATCGGAGCCTCCAACTGGTTCGTAGTGATTCCCTATATCATCGAAGGAACTATCATCGGAATCTTCTCCGGCGTTATCTCCTTTGTGGTCGAGTGGGGGATATACTATAAGATCGGCTCCATAATCTCTACCGATACCCCTATCATCGAGCTTATCTCCTTTGACACTATCCGTCTGCCCGTTGCCCTTGCATTTATAGGTCTGGGCGTGCTGACAGGTGTTATCGGAAGCTGTATTTCCCTCAGAAAGAACCTTGAAGCCTGATAAAAGAAGAATAATCCACCAAACGTTTGTCAAAAAATGAAAGGAGCGGTTGTTATTAAAGCGATCTGTAATAAAATATTTGAAAAGAAAAAACTGATCTGCGCCCTGTGCGGCTTTCTCGCCTTCGTTATCGCATTTTTAGCAGTCGGACAGTTCCTTGCGTTTAATCTGCGCGTTGAAGCGGCCACTGATGCCAACCTCCAGGCAATGGAGAATAAGCTGGACGCTTTGAAAAAACAGAAAAACGAGATATCAAAGAAGCTCACTGCCGCAAAAAACAATAAGGCAGAGGCGGTGAAATATAAGTCCTATATCGACCAGCAGATGAATATCGTAAATGAGGAAGTTACCACCATAAACGAACTCATTTCCGAGCTGAACCGTAAGATAAAGGACAAAGAAGCCGAGATACAAGAGGCAAAGACCGAGAAAAATAAGCAGTTTGAGAACTTCAAGCAGGTCATGCTTCTCACCTATGAGGGCGGAAACGCCAGCTACATAGAAATGGTCCTCGGTGCTGAAAATTTCTACGACTTTCTGACCAGAGTAGAACGAGTTTCCTCGCTTATGGACTATTGCTCCACGGTAATGGAGGAGATGAGAACTCTTGAAAACAAGCTCAAGGTAGCCAAGACCGAGCTTGAGACCTCGATGAACGCTCAGCTTGAGTATAAGGAGGAGCTTGTTCTGCGCGAGGCGGAGCTTGAAGAGCTTCAGGCAGAAAACGAAAACTACCTCAATAACCTTCAAAAGGACATCAACAGCTATACCAACACGTATAATTCTTATGCCGCAGAAGAGGCAAAGATCGATAAAGAGATCGAAAAATACTTAAAAGAGCTTCAGGAAAAGGAAAACTCCGCTTTTGTGGGCGGTGAGTTTATCTGGCCTGTTCCAAGAAGCTGGAGCCGTATCAGCTCTCCCTTTGGCTGGAGAACTCTTAACGGTAAACGTGAGCACCATAACGGTATCGATATCCCCGCAAGCAAGGGAACCAATATCTACGCCTCCAACAGCGGTAAGGTCATAACGGCCACCTGGCATTACAGCTACGGTAACTACGTTATCATCGACCACGGCGGCGGAAAGGCAACGCTCTATGCTCACGCAAGCAAGCTCAACTGTAAGGTTGGCGATAAGGTAAAGCAGGGCGACGTGATAGCATACGTTGGTACTACGGGACATTCAACAGGTAACCACCTGCACTTTGAGGTAAGAATCAACGGCGCAAAGCAGAACCCCTTAAATTACGTAAAACAACCCTGATGGAGGAATCCCTTGAATAAGAAAGTTTCACTTCCCATATTCATTCTGTCAATTCTTTTGACGGTGCTGGTCGTTTTCATGGCGACCTTTGTGGGCACGTCGGAAGTGTTCCGGGAAAAGTACGGCAGCTTCGCACAGGATCTGGCGGACGGCTCGGGCAACGTTATTGCCGACAGCAATATGACCTCGGATGAAAAGCTGGAGATCATAAAAAGCATCTTCACTCTGTATTCCTACTACGACCTTGACGACGAGGCGCTGACAAACGGCGCGCTCAAAGGACTGGCGCAGGGAACGGGCGACAGATATGCCGAATATTATACGGAAGAGGAATTTTCCGCAATGATGGACGACTCAAACGGTGATATGCAGGGGATCGGTATCAGCATTATCCATAATACCGAATATAACGTCATTGAGATCATAAACGTGTTCCCCGATTCGCCGGCCCTTGAGGCAGGACTTGAGCCGGGCGACCTCATAACCTACGTGGGTATCGGTGAGGACGCTACTCCCGTCGGTGAGCTTGGCTATACCAACGCCGTAATGGCTCTCCAGGGAACGGCCGGAACTCTGTGTGAGTTCACTGTCAACTACGGTGACAATTACGCTCAGACGAAGGAATATTCCATCGAGCGAGGATTTGTCAAGGAGCAGACGGTAACGCATCGCATCTGTGAGACGGATAAGACCGTGGGTATCATAAAGATACTTGAATTTGATGCAACGACACCCGATCAGTTCTTGACTGCTATCGACGATCTGAAGGCAAACGGAGCTGAAAAGCTTGTGTTTGACGTTCGCTATAACCCCGGCGGAAACCTGGATTCGATCTGCGAGATCCTTGATTTTCTCGTGCCCGAAGGTCCTATTATCAGAATAAAGGACAAAAGCGGTAAAGAGGAGTCGATCGACTCGGATAAGAGCGAATTCAATATGCCCATGGCAGTTCTGTGTAACTCAAGCACCGCTTCTGCCGCCGAGCTGTTCACCTCCGCGCTCATGGACTACGATAAGGCGACATCAGTCGGAAACGTGACCTACGGAAAGGGAAGTATGCAGACCACCATTCCCCTGACCGACGGAAGCGGAATCAAGCTTACCACCAAGATGTATTTCCCGCCCTTCTCGGAGGGCTACGACGGTATCGGTATCACTCCCGATATCGAAATAGATATGGACGAATCTACGGAGGGCATCAGTATCTATAAGATCACCGACGCACAGGACACACAGCTCCAGAGAGCGATTCGATATTTTAACGAAGGCAAGTAATTTTACTATCATAAATTTTTTCGCCGCGAGTGCGGCATAGGAGGACACAGACATGGCAAAGGAAAGTCAGATGCTCTACACAGAGGACGGTCTGAATAAGCTCAAGGCCGAGCTTGACGATCTAAAAAACGTACAGAGACCCAGAAATCTTGAGGCGATCGCGGTAGCCCGCTCTTTCGGAGACCTTTCCGAGAACGCGGAATACGATGCGGCAAGAAACGAGCAGGCTCAGATCGAGGCAAAGATCAAGGAGCTTGAATACCTCATCGAGAACGCGGTCGTTGTTGACGAGGAGACCCTTGACGCAAGCATCGTAAGCGTTGGTTCCTATGTAAAAGTTAAAAACAAGGAAATGAAAAAGACCTTTGAATATAGCATCGTTGCGCCTAACCAGGTGTCTGCGGCTGATGGACTTATCTCCGACCAGTCACCTATCGGTAAGGCTCTTATCGGCGCAAAGAAGGGTGACGTTGTAACTCTTGAAACTCCCAGAGGAACCACACGCCTTGAGGTTCTCGACGTATCGAGAGCAAAGCTTTAATGCTTATTTGACTGAAAGGAATTTTAAAACAATGGCAGACCAGCAGATAACCCCAAATGAAGGCGGGGAAATGTCCGCAAAGGAGCTGAACGCCCTTTTGCAGGTGCGCCGCGAGAAGCTCACCGAGCTTTGCGAGGCGGGACAAGACCCCTATGTAATAACAAAGTACGACCAGACACACCACGCGCAGGAGATCAAGGATAACTTCGACGCGCTTGAAGGACAGCCCGTATCTATCGCAGGCAGAATGATGTCCAAGCGAGTAATGGGTAAGGCGTCTTTCTGTAACGTGCAGGACCTCAGCGGCAGTATCCAGTGCTACGTTTGCCGCGATTCTCTGGGCGAGGACGAATATAAAGGATTCAAGAGACTTGATATCGGCGATCTTGTTGGTATCAAGGGAACTGTTTTCAAGACAAAGACAGGCGAGACCTCCGTTCACGCGGATTCCGTAACTCTCCTTTCAAAGAGCCTCCAGATCCTCCCCGAGAAGTTCCATGGACTTACAAATACCGATACCCGTTACCGCCAACGCTACATCGACCTGATCATGAACGCTGAGGCGAAGACCACCTTTATCAACCGCTCAAAGATCATAAGTGCTATCCGTCACTATCTTGACGGACAAGGCTTTATGGAGGTCGAGACCCCCATGCTCGTGTCCAACGCAGGCGGCGCGGCGGCAAGACCTTTTGACACTCACTTTAACGCGCTCGATATCGACGTTAAGCTCAGAATTTCTCTTGAGCTTTACCTTAAGCGTCTTATTGTGGGCGGAATGGAAAAGGTCTACGAGATCGGCAGAGTTTTCCGCAATGAAGGTCTTGACACACGCCATAATCCCGAGTTTACCCTGATGGAGCTCTACCAGGCGTACACCGACTACCACGGCATGATGGATCTGACCGAGAACCTTTACCGCCACGTGGCTCAGGAGGTCCTTGGAACGACCAAGATTACTTATAACGGCATCGAAATGGACCTGGGCAAGCCCTTTGCCCGCATCACGATGCTTGACGCTGTAAAGCAGTATTCCGGCGTTGATTTCAACGAAATTAAGACGATAGAAGAAGCTCGCGCAGTTGCAAAAGAGCACCATATCGAGTATGAAAACCGCCACGGAAAGGGCGATATTCTCAACCTGTTTTTTGAGACCTACGTTGAGGAACATCT
>JAZODH010000002.1:0-12368 GCA_045596925.1 Eubacteriales bacterium | reverse complement strand
AAGTTCATCGGTGTCGACAACGAGGGCAACGCGCTGACTGAGTGCACAGAAGACGAGGCTCAGACAGTAAAGACCGCCATTGAGACCATCAACGCAACGACCGTCATCGAAATGTCGGGCGACGTAGAGGGACTTCCCTCTCAGCTCGTTCGGTCACAGAAGACCGCAACGGGCAACTATATTATCGAAATCAAGGCCGCAGGCTACGGAATCGTAGGCGGTGACGAATATCACCCCGCATCGGGCGAATATATCGTGGTCCGCGTTTCGATCACTGCCGACGGCAAAATAATCGACTGCATCACCGTCTCCCAGGCTGAGACTCAGGGACTTGGCGACGCTTGCGCCGATGAAAAGTTCTACGGACAGTTTGACGGCAAGACCGAGGAAAATTACACCGAGATCGACGCAATTTCGGGCGCGACTCTCACCACAAACGGCTACAAGCAGGCCATCGGACGCGCCTTTGAGTGCGTAAAGATCTTTGAGGGGGTGAATAACTGATGAAAAAGAACAGTTGTCTTTCCGTTCTGCTGAACGGAATCATAAAGGAAAACCCCGTTCTCGTTCTGATTCTGGGAACCTGCCCCACTCTTGCAACGACCACTAACGTGTTCGGCGCCTTCGGCATGGGTATCGCGACACTGGCAGTTCTTATCTGCTCAAATATTCTCATTTCCCTGCTCAGAAAAGTCATTCCCGACAACGTGCGAATCCCCTGCTATATCGTTATTATCGCAGGATTTGTAACCGTCGTTCAGATGCTTGTCCACGCCTTCTTCCCCGAACTTTACGATATGCTGGGTGTTTATCTTGCCCTTATCGTTGTAAACTGCATCATTTTAGGCCGCGCCGAAATGTTTGCAAGCAAGAGCGCGGTGGGAAAGTCCGCCCTTGACGGACTTGGAATGGGCATCGGATTTACCCTGGCGCTCTGCGCCATGGCAACAGTCCGCGAGGTGCTGGGTGCCGCAAGCTTTGCCGGCATCGCCATTCCCGCGCTTGAAAGCTATAAGATCGAATTTCTCGTAAAAGCCCCCGGCGGTATGCTTGTCTACGGTCTGCTCATCGCTCTCGTAGGCTTCCTTACCGCAGGAAAAGCCCCCAAGAAAAAATCATTCTCCTGTGCAGGCTGTCCCGGAGCGCACCTCTGCGGTTCCTCCGACTGCGCGCAGGGAAAGGAGGAAGCGTAAATGGAAGGATTTAAGAGCCTTATCGTTATACTTTTGTCCTCGGTACTGGTCAACAACTACGTGCTTGCCCGCTTCCTTGGCATCTGCCCTTTCCTTGGAGTTTCAAAAAAGCTCGACCAGGCCACGGGCATGGGCGTTTCGGTTACGGCGGTAATGCTTCTGGCGACCCTCGTTACCTGGCCCATCCAGCGCTTTGTCCTCGACCCCTTCGGTCTGGGATATCTGCAGACTATCGTATTTATCCTTGTGATCGCGTCTCTTGTGCAGATGCTTGAGGTGATACTCAAAAAGTTCTCACCCGCACTCCACCGCGGTCTGGGCGTTTATCTGCCTCTTATTACCACGAACTGCGCGGTGCTGGGCGTTGCCATCAACAACATCACCGACAATTATACCTTTGTCGAATCTATGGTCAGCTCTCTGGGCTGCGGACTTGGATTCCTCCTTGCAATGGTGCTCTTCTCCGGAATCCGCTCCCGCATCGACGAGGCGGAAGTCCCCAAGAATTTCCGCGGAGTTGCCATTACTCTGATCGCCGCTTCCTTCATCTCCCTCGCTTTCATGGGTCTTGCGGGAATCGTCGACAATCTGTTTGCGTGAAAGGGGGAAATGTATGTTAATTGATGTTTTAACTGCCTTTGCCGTCGTTTGCGCGGTAGGTCTCCTTTTCGGAATCCTGCTTGCTCTGATCACCCGTTTCTTCGGAGTTGAAGAGGACGAGACGGCAAAAAAGATAAGAGAAATACTCCCGGGCATCAACTGCGGTGCCTGCGGATTCAAGGGCTGTAACGACTACGCCGAGGCCATTGCAAAGGGACAGGCGAAGCCCAATCTTTGTATCCCCGGCGCTGAGGCTGTGGCAAAGCAGTTGGGCGAGATCATGGGCGTCGAGGTCGAAGAGCCTAAGGACTTCGTGGCGTTCGTTCACTGTAACGGTACCTGCGAGGCGGCACCCGCAAAAGCGGTATATCAGGGAATTTCCACCTGCCGCGCAGCAAATCAGACCTACGGCGGTCCAAAGCTCTGCGCTTACGGCTGCCTGGGATGCGGCGACTGCGCCTCCGTCTGCGTTTCCGACGCTATATGCATCACCGACGGCATTGCCCACATCAACACGGCCCGCTGCGTTGGTTGCGGAATGTGCGTAAAGGAATGTCCCAAGCACATCATCTCCATGATCCCCCAGGAAGCGGCAACAGTCGTTTACTGCAGCAGCCACGACCGTGGCGCAGATGCACGCAAGGCGTGCAAGAATGCTTGTATCGCCTGCAAGAAGTGCGAGAAGCTCTGCCCTCACGATGCCATCAAGGTGACAGACAACTGCGCCGTCATCGACTACGAGAAGTGTACGGGCTGCGGAGCTTGTGCCGAGGGCTGTCCCACAGGCTGTCTCAAGAAGGTATTCTTCCCCGACCTGCCCGAAGATTTCAGCTGGAATTGATACAATGAAAATTTCTAAAAACAACAATTCTCCCGTTCCCGCCTCTGCGGAGAACGGGAGAAAAATAAAAAACGACGTTATTTTTATCGCCGTTGTCTTATTTCTGGCGGCTCTGGCCGCCTTTGCGCTCTTTATTTTTCGCTCCGAGGGTGAGTACGTGACCGTCACAGTCAACGGCGAGCTTTTCGGGGAGTATTCCCTGTCGGAAGACCGCACCGTGGAAATAAAGCAGGGAGAGCGCTACAATCTGCTCATAATCGAGGACGGGTACGCCCGAGTCGAGAGCGCAAGCTGTCCCGACGGCATCTGTTCCTCTCACCGACCCGTAAAGCATGACGGAGAAAGCATTATCTGCCTGCCGAACAAGGTGGTCATCGAGGTCAGCTCGTCCTCGGACGAACAACCTGACATAATAGCGTAGGAGGAAAAGCGTGAAAAAGAAATCGTCAACAAAAAAAATCGCGTTTCTCGGCCTTGCTGTTTCCCTGGCGCTTCTTTTGTCCTGGGTGGAGTTCCTTCTGCCTCCGCTTTACGCGGCAGTCCCCGGAATAAAAATAGGCCTTCCTAACATCGTTATTATCACAGTGCTGTACTGCGTGGGTGTAAAAGCGGCGGCGGGAGCATCGTTTGTGCGCCTGTGCGTTTCCTCTTTGCTGTTCGGAAACCCCGTGATGTTTATTTACAGCGCTGCGGGAGCCGTCCTCAGCTTTCTGTTGATGGTCCTCCTCAAGAAAATCGACCGTCTGTCAACAGTCGGTGTCAGTGTCGCGGGCGGTGTTGCCCACAATTTGGGTCAGACCCTTGTGGCAATGGTACTCTTGAACACCCCGCAGATAGCTTATTACATGGTCGTTTTGACTGTGACAGGCACTATATCGGGCGTTTTTATAGGACTTTGCGGAGCTTTTATTGTAAAAAGGCTCTCAAAAACCGATCTTATGGGAAAAAACAAGTAATTTTTTTGCTCAAGTATTGACAAAATAATAACGATATGGTATAATGCACCCGCTACAAGAAAACAAAAGGAGTAAAATAATGAAAAAATTAGTTTCTCTTCTTCTTATCCTCACCATGGTAGTAAGCGCGTTTGCTCTTGCAAGCTGTGGGGAAAAGAAGCCCTCTTCCGACAACAATGATAAGGACAACACACCCGCACAAACCCTCAAGCTCGGTCTCGGCGCTTACGTTACAGCATCCGCTGCCGACGCAACAGAGGACAGGGCCGGCCAGGGCCAGGCAACAATAACAGCTGCTGCTGTTCTCGTTGACGCTGACGGCAAGATCGTAAAGGCTGTTATCGACACAGCTGACAACAAGGTTGACTACACCTTCGACGGCAAGGCAGTTGCTGTTGAAGAATTCAAGACAAAGTATGAGCTTGGCACAGACTACGGCATGGTTGCTTACGGCGGTGCTACAAAGGAATGGTACGAGCAGGTTGACGCATTCTGCGCGCTCATCGTTGGCAAGACTGCAGATGAGGTCATGGCTCTCGTAGTTGACGGCGATAAGGGCACAGAGGACGTTCTCAACGCAGGCTGCACCATCACCATCGTTGAGTTCGCTCAGGCTGTTGTAAAGGCTGTTGCAAACGCAGCAGAGTCCAATGCAACCTCTGATAACACACTCAAGCTCGGCATGTCCACATCTCAGACCGTAACCGACGCAACCGAGGATGCACCCGGCTCCAACAAGGTTGAGACAACTATCTTCGCCGCTGCTCTTGACGCAGAGGGCAAGGTCGTTGCCGCTTCCAGCGACTGCGTTGAGGTAACCTTTGGCTTTGACATCGCAGGTATCTCCACGTTCGATGCAACAGCAGAGATCCTCACAAAGAAGGAAAAGGGCACAAACTACGGTATGGTTGCTTACGGCGGCGCTACCAAGGAGTGGTTCGAGCAGGCTGCTGCGTTTGACGCAGAAGCTATCGGCAAGACTCCCGCACAGATCGCAGGATTTGCGGGCGAGGACGGAAAGGGTAATACCGATCTCCAGGCTGCAGGCTGCACCATCGTCATCACAGGCTTCACAAAGGCTGCCGCAAAGCTGGGCTAATTTAAATCAAAATTAAAAAGGGAGGTCCGACCTCCCTTTTTTCACACAGAGGAATAAATGAAAAAGACAAGAACATTTTCCGCGGTGCTTTTGGCGCTGACGCTGATTTTTTGCGCACTTCTTCCCTCCTGCGCCCCCGCCACGCAAAAATTCTCGGCCTATTCCCTTGACTTGTTCGACACCGCCACTACAATTACGGGCTATGAAACAAGTAAGGAAAAATTCGATCAGATAAGCGGTGAGCTTTTGTCATTGCTTGGCGAGTACCACCGACTTTTCACCATCTACCATCGCTTTGAGGGGCTTGAAAACCTCTGCACGGTAAACGAGGTAAAGGACGGTGCGCACAGAGTGGTAAAGGTCGATCAAAAAATAATCGACCTGCTTCTTTACGCAAAAGAGATGTACGCGCTGACCGACGGGCGTGTGAATATCGCCATGGGAAGCGTGCTTTCGATCTGGCACGATTACCGCACCGCAGGGCTTGACGAGCCGTGGGCGGCAGAGCTTCCCCCGCAGGAGCTTCTGGACGAGGCGGCAAAGCACACCGATATCAATAATCTGATAATCGACGAGGAGAACTCCACGGTCTTTATCTCCGATCCCCAGATGACCCTTGACGTGGGTGCTGTGGCAAAGGGGTATGCCGTTGAGATGGCGGCGCAGTATCTCAGGGAAAAAGGATACTTTACCTACGTTGTCAACGTTGGCGGAAACGTCCGCGCCGTTGAAAACAAGCCGGGAGGAAAAAAATGGACGGCGGGTATTGAAAACCCGGGTATCGAATCTGATCAGACATATCTCAGATATCTGCAGATCTCCGATCTTTCGGTGGTCACAAGCGGCTCTTACCAAAGATATTACACGGTAAACGGCACCGATTATCACCACATAATCGACCCCGTCACCCTTTATCCCGCGCAGGGATATTTGTCGGTCTCGGTAGTCTGCCGACACAGCGGCATGGGCGACGCTCTCTCCACCGCGCTGTTCTGTATGTCCTATGAGGACGGACTTGCTCTGGTGGAATCACTGGAAGACGTTGAAGTGCTCTGGGTCCTGCCCGACGGCGAACAAAAGACCTCAAGCGGATTTTCAAAATACGAAAGATAAATAAAACCCAACAGATCACCTCTGTTGGGTTTTGTCTTTTGAGATTTTCACTGTAAGGCTCCCTCCGGGAGGGAGCTGTCACCGCAGGTGACTGAAGGAGAATGCGTTGATATAAAGTCTATTTATTTTCCACGTCACGCAGGCTCCTTCCACCACTTCGTGGTCCCCCTCCCTCCCGGAGGGAGGCTTTCACTACCGCGTCTATATACAAACACACTCCATGAAAATTTGTATCAACTTGCCAATTTGTAAACCTAATAACTTTCAGGTTATATCCATTTAGAATTTCTGTGCGAAATTCATCTTTTTCTTTTCCTTCTCGGTCGTAATGTTGGGATCCGTCAATTTCAACTACCAATCCGGCCTTGTGACAATAAAAGTCTGCAATAAAATCATCTATCGCCTTTTGACGCTGAAACCTGACCGAGTAATTTGACAGGAAGTCATACCACAACCGATTTTCCTGCGGCGTTGCACTTGTACGCAGGATTCTTGCGAGAATAATGTTCTTCTTGTTATAATTTAGTGACATTGTTGCCTTTCATACATGTAGTCTTCTTATTATACCAATTCAACAGGTCCGCAAGCTCTCCGCGGAAGAAGAAAATGCCTTTTTCATCATCCTGTCCCGTTCTCTTCAAGCCGAGCTTAGCAAGGATCGCCTGAGATCTTGTGTTTTCCCTGTTAGCGCAGGCTTCTACGTATTTCACCATATCGGGCAGCTCACCCAAAACCAGACCGTAAAGGCATCGGAAAATACCGTTCTTGCCCTGAATTTCAAGCGAAAACTGTATCTCCTCCATATTGAAAACGTCGCCGTCGGCGCAGTAACCGAAAAAACCTTTTATTTCGTCCTCGGGCGAGGTTATGAGCACGATCTTGCGCTCTGCCCTGTTGCGAAATGCACCGCCGTAAATGCGAAGCCAGTCGGCCTCCTCCACCTCGTAGCTGTTTTTAATGGGAGAGATCATCGACATATTTGAATACATCAGCGCAAAAAGCTCTGTCCCGCGGCTTTCAAATTCGTCCTTTTCAAGGAATCTGAAAGAATATTCGTTCATTTTTGCCTCCGTCAGTCGCAAAAGTTCCTTTTGTAGTTCTCAATGGCCTCGGCAATTATCTGCATGGCGATCTCGCGCCCAAACAGAAATTTTACGTCGGTCTGCTTGTTCTCAAGTTGTTTGTAGACCTTGAAAAAGTGCAGGATCTCGTCAAAAATGTGGCTTGGCAGCTCGTCCATGGATTTGATCCCGATGTAGGTGGGATCAGACTTGGGAACGGCTATTATTTTGTCGTCCATTTTGCCACCGTCAAGCATTCGCACCACGCCAACGGGGGACACGTCAATGAGCGTCAAGGGATAGATAGGCTCTGAACAAAGCACCAGCACGTCAAGCGGGTCACCGTCATCGGCAAAGGTGCGGGGAATAAAGCCGTAGTTTGCGGGATAGTGAGTGGAGGTGTAAAGGATCCTGTCCACCTTTAAAAGTCCGGTTTGCTTGTCAAGCTCGTATTTCACCTTACTGCCCTTGGGGATCTCTATTACCGCCGTAAACTCCTCGGGAGTGATCCTTTTATCGTCTATATCGTGCCAAATATTCATATTTTCCTCCGTTGACATCGTTTTTTTCAGTATACCACCATAGGCTCAAAAGGTCAAGTTTTTTCTTGACAAACACAGGTATACGATATATAATATAGTTACTAAATTCGGGAGGGTTTTCCAAATGAGATATATCGAGGAAAAGATCAGCGTACCCGTGGCAAAAAAATGCGACGTGCTGGTAGCAGGCGGCGGATTTGCGGGCATTTCCGCGGCTCTGGCGGCGGCAAGACACGGCAAAAAGGTTCTGCTTATTGAAAATGAATTTGGTCTTGGCGGTCTGGGCACTCTCGGAATCGTCACCATTTATCTGCCCCTGTGCGACGGCGAAGGCCACCAGGTAATTTACGGCATCGGCGAGGAGCTGTTCCGTCTGTCAATGAAGGACGGATACGAGGACAGATATCCTACTCCCTGGCTTGAAGGCGGCACACTTGAAGAAAAGGTCAAGACACGCTTTGAGGTCAGATACAACGCAAATATGTTCATGTTGCAGGTTGAGGAGCTTCTGCTCCGTGAGGGAGTCGAGATCCTCTACGGCACACGCATCTGCTCTGCCACCACCGAAAATGACAGAATTACAAGCGTTATCATCGAAAACAAGAGCGGCAGAAGCGCCGTTGAATGCGACTCTGTCATCGACTGCACGGGAGACGCGGACGTGGCGCACTTTGCGGGTGCCGAAACCGCGGAATTCGGTCAGGGCAACATTCTGGCGGCTTGGTATTATTATATGACGAGCGGCAAAAAGGAGCTTCAGCTCCTTGGCTTTGCGGATATCCCCGACGAAGACAAAAAAACTAACGGCGAGCCTACCAAGCTTGTCAGCCGCCGATTCTGCGGACTTGACGGCGACGAGATCAGCAAAATGATGCAGCTCTCCCATTCACAGACATTGAAGCACATCAGGGCAAATCGCCGTGAAAAAGCGGACTTTGAGCCTACCATGATCGCAACCATCCCCCAGATCCGTATGACCCGCCGAATCGTGGGCGATTACGACATCGACACCTCAGACGACAAGGTCTACATGGAGGACAGCATCGGCATGACGGGCAACTGGAAGAAGAGAGGTCCCGTTTACGAGATCCCCTTCCGCTCGATCCGTTCGAAGAACATAAAGAACCTGCTGGCGGCAGGACGCTGCATTTCCTCCACCGACGCTATGTGGGACGTTACCCGCGTTATCCCCGTTTGCGCCGTAACAGGCGAGGCAGCAGGCGTGGCGACGTCAATGACCGACGATTTCCACAGCATTGATATAAAAGCTCTTCAGGAAGAGATCCGCCGCGGCGGCGTCAAGCTCCACACCGACGAAGTGTTAAGTTGAGTGCAGGAGGGTATGCGGGGGGGGCTTTTGAAAAAGCCCCCTTGACCCCCAAAACTTTTAAAAGGGGATCAGCCACAGACGTTTTGTCTCAGTTCTTACCCATATAAAAAACGACGGCGTTCAGCCGTCGTTTTTAAGTTTATTGGGACAATATGTTTGCCCGTGTTTTTCTTTTGCGAAAACGATGTTGTTAAGACATCGTTTTCGCCGGTTCAGTTTGGTGGGTCCGGCCACTTTTTCAAAGGGGGCTGGTTAAAGTACGATAGCGTTGTCGCAGCCCTTGTGGATTCCAACGATGGTCTTGTCGCCCTCGGTCTCAAGCTCGTATGTGCCGTAGAAGCCGTCAAATTCAACGTAGCCGTCCTCGTCGGTGGTAAGCTCAAGAGAGGTGCGCCAAGTCTTGCCGAACATTTCCTGCATGGCAAGGAGCGACTTTTTGGGTGTCATGTCGTGGTGGAGCAGACCGCCGCGGCACTTGTTTTCGTTCCAGTTTCTTCCCGCAGGTGCCCACGCATATCCGTCGGGCACGTTCCAGTAAACGAGCGTGTCCACGTTCTCGTGGCTGAAGAATACGGAGTAGAGCAGCTTGAGCATATCTGCCTGAAGCTCCTCAAATTCTTCGGTGTCGCCAAAGGTAGGAACGGTGATCTCAGAGATCTCAAGAGGCAGGTTGAACTTAGAAATAATATCAAGTCCCTTGAAAAGTACTGCGGGGTCCACCTGAGGGGAGCCTGCAAGAACAACCTTCTCATAATCTTCGTCTGTCGTAGCGGAAGCACCTGTGAAAATGTGGTGCTGGAGTGCGATCTTGTCGATCTCCGCACCCTTCAGGAGTGCGTTTTCGATCTCCATGAAATAAGGAGCGCGGTAATCCTCTGCCGCAAGTGAATAAAGAGGATTTGCCTCGTTAATTACAAGAACATCATCGGGGAAGTATTTGCGAGCCGCCTCAAAGCTCCAGTTCACAACGTCCCACTGCTCGCTGAGAGCGGACTTGGTTTCCTTTGCCCAGTTCTTCTCGAGAAGCACCTCGTTTATAACCTCGACCTCGAAAAGTCTGTCTCCGTAGCGCTCTGCTATCTCCTTCATTCTCTTTTCGTAAAGGGCCTTTACCTCGTCCAAGGGCTTGTCAACAAGCCAGTCGGGAGTGAACGCCTCGTAAACGAGACAGTGAAGCTTGGGGATGATACCGTTTGCCTCACAGAAATTCATGCAAAGGTCGGGTGCGGGACGGCGCCATACCTTTTCGCTGTGCTTTGAATAGCGGGGCTTGCCCTGCTCTACTTCAAGATCCTTCCAATAGAAGGGAACGGTCGCAAGATTGAATGTCTTCTTGAACTCGTTCTTATAACGCTCGTTCAGCTCCTTGTCCTCAAGCTCGTCAAGCATGAAGATGTTCGCACCGTACTTGAAATCGTGATATATCTGGTTCACCTTGATCTTCTTGCCCGCAAGACCGTTTCCGTTATCGTCGGTCAGGCGGATCTGGCAGTGACCCTTGCGGTTCTTTTCAATGCCCTCGGCAATTCTCTTGTCGATGGCCTCTTTGTTCTCATAGTACTTGGCAAACCACTTTTCTCTGCATTCCTGTGCTGTATACATTGTCTTTCCCTCCATAATATAAATTATGTTTGAATTCCGGCAATATTCGCCTTATTTGCAGTATAACAGTTACACTTGCCTTTGTCAAGAAAAACGCCGCAACAACAAAACAAAGTATTAAAATCATAATAAAGTATCAGCCGCCCCTGTCTTTTGATCAGAAAATTGTTGACAAAATTCAAAAAGGAGTGTAAAATGGTATAATCAGATTTCTTTTTTGTTTTTGAAAGGAACCACTAAGATGAGTAAGGTTATTGAAGAATTCGGTTCTATGGTGTTCAACGACACCGTAATGCGCGCAAAGCTCCCAAAAGAGGTTTATACCAAGGTCCGCGCAACCCACCAGAACGGAAAGCGCATGGATATAGAGACTGCCAACATCGTGGCAAACGCCATGAAGGATTGGGCGATCGAGCGCGGTGCCACCCATTTCACTCATTGGTTCCAGCCCATGACCGGGATCACCGCCGAAAAGCATGACAGCTTTATCGAGCCGGGCTACGACGGCAGGATCCTCATGGAATTTACCGGCAAGGAGCTGGTTAAGGGCGAATCGGACGCATCCTCCTTCCCCTCGGGCGGTCTGAGAGCCACCTTTGAGGCGAGAGGCTACACCGCCTGGGACCCCACCTCCTACGCCTTTATCAAGGACAACACTCTCTACATACCCACGGCGTTCTGCTCCTTTGGCGGCGAGGCTCTTGACAAGAAGACCCCCCTCCTGCGCTCAATGGAGGCGATCAACCGTGAGTCACTGAAGATCCTCCGTCTGTTCGGAAACGAGGACGTGACCTCGGTAAAGACCACCGTCGGTCCCGAGCAGGAATATTTCCTTATCTCAAAGGAAATGTACGATAAACGTCCCGACCTGATCTACACGGGAAGAACGCTGTTCGGCGCAAAGCCCCCCAAGGGGCAGGAGATGGACGACCACTATTCGGGAACCATCAAGACTCCCGTAAAGGAGTTCATGCAGGATCTTGACGATGAGCTTTGGCGCTTGGGTGTGCTTGCAAAGACCGAGCACAACGAGGGCGCACCCGCTCAGCACGAGCTGGCCCCCATATTCACCACCACAAACATCTCCACCGACCACAACCAGCTTACCATGGAGGTAATGCAGAAGGTGGCGCGCCGCCACGGTCTTGTCTGCCTGCTCCACGAAAAGCCCTTTGACGGCGTTTCCGGCTCGGGCAAGCACAACAACTGGTCCCTGACCACCGACACGGGCATCAATCTGCTTGAACCCGGTGACACGCCCTTTGAAAATGCGCAGTTCCTGCTCTTCCTGTCCGCCGTTATCCGCGCGGTCGACGAGTACCAAGATATGCTCCGGATCTCGGTAGCATCTGCGGGCAACGATCACCGTCTCGGTGCAAACGAGGCTCCTCCCGCGGTAATTTCCATGTTCCTGGGCGAGGAGATAACTCAGGTGCTTGAAGCCATCGAGCGTGACAACTCCTTTGACTCGAAGGAAAAGGAAATGATGAAGATCGGCGTTCACGTTCTTCCCAAGTTCCAAAAGGACAACACCGACCGCAACCGCACTTCTCCCTTTGCGTTCACAGGAAACAAGTTCGAGTTCCGTATGCTCGGTTCCTCCGCCTCCATCGCCGGCGCAAACATCGTCATGAACACCGCAGTTGCGCAGGTTTTGCGCGAGTTTGCCGAGGAGCTTGACGGCGTGGTCAATTTCCAAAAGGCGCTCCACGATCTCATCAGAAGAACTATCATAAACCACAAGCGGATCCTCTTTGACGGCAACGGCTACGAGGACGCATGGATCGAAGAAGCGAAACGCCGCGGTCTCTCCAACTTCAGAACCACCCCCGAGGCGCTCGTTCATTACATGGACGAGAAGAACGTAGCCCTCTTTA
The DNA here is from genome assembly GCA_045596925.1 of Eubacteriales bacterium. GTDB lineage: Bacteria > Bacillota > Clostridia > Oscillospirales > CAG-272 > SIG710. The sequence goes on along the minus strand of JAZODH010000002.1, from coordinate 154 downwards.
CCCAAAACAAGGTGTTCAGCGAGTCGGAAATGCGCGCAAGAGCCGAAATATACTTTGAGAATTACTGCAAGGTGCTCAACGTCGAGGCTCTGACCATGGTCGACATGACCCGCCGCAGCATTCTCCCCGCCGCTTCCAAATTTGCAGGGGATAC
>JAZODH010000001.1:0-15802 GCA_045596925.1 Eubacteriales bacterium | reverse complement strand
GCTCATGATCGACGGAAACGAGATGGACGGTGCAGAAGAGGCTTGTCTTGTTGCAAAAGCAAACGGCACCAAGGTTCTCTACGACTGCGGCGGTCTCTACGAAGGCTATGAAAGACTCCTGAAGCTCACAGACATCATGATCCCCTCCGAGGAATTTGCTATGGGTCATACCGGAGCGAAGGACGGAAGGGAAGCGGCTGTAAAGCTGTATGAGGAGTTCAAGCCCGAGGTCGTTGTAGTTACAATGGGCGCAAGAGGCGGAGTTATGTATGACGGCAAGGAAATTATCGAATATCCCGTGTTCCCCGTAGAGGTCGTTGATTCCAACGGCTCGGGCGATATGTTCCACGGTGCTTTTGCCGCAGGATACGTCAAAGGCTACGATTTCCTTAAGTGCTGTTTCTTTTCAAGTGCGGTTTCCGCTATCAAATGTACCGGAATCGGCGCGCGTGAAAGCGTTCCGAGCTTTGAAACAGTAAAAGAATTTTTGAAGGAGAAGGGTTATGAATTATAAGAGACATTGGGATAAGTCCACAGGACTTACAAAGATCTATACAAAGGCCGATGCGGGCTGCCAGCAGCTTGACATATGGGGTCTTCGCCTCACAAAAGGTATGAAGCAGGAGTTCGCTGCCGATGCAGAGCATGAGTATGCTTGCACGATTCTCGGCGGCACCTGCAACGTTAGCGGCGGCGCTAATTTCGAGAACATTGGTAAGAGAAAAAACGTTTTCGATGGCAAGGCTTATGCTTTCTATATTCCCAGAAACACAGCATTTACCGTTGAGTGCGTTTCCGACGAACTTGAAATAATTATCACACTTTGTCCCACAGACAAGGACTTCAAGCCCGTTCTTATCACTCCCGACGATATTATCGTTAAGTTCCTGGGCAAGCCCGGCTTTGAGCGCGAGGCTCACTTCCTTATCGACGAGAGAATGGAAGCAGGCCGCGTATACGTTGGTGAGAACTTTATCGTTGGCGGTCAGTGGTCTTCTTACCCCGGTCACAAGCATGACACGGAGAATATGCCTGCAGAGGGCTTTGCTGAGGAGATCTACTACTATGAATACGACAAGGCAACAGGCTTTGGTATTCAAAAGGTTTACAACGATGACAAGTCTATCGACGAGACTTATACAACCTACAACGGTGATTTCGTTGAAATGCCCGTCGGTTACCACCCCTGCACAGTTGCTCCCGGTTACAAGGGCTACCTGCTTTGGATGATGAGCTGCGATCACAGAGGATTCTATATGTCAATGGATCCCGATCACGTTTGGCTTACTAAGTAATAATCAGCCGAATGGCGGTATCAGCTTTTGTTACCGCCATTCCTTTCTATATTCATTTGGAGGAAAAACGAATGATAACCTTAAAAAACAATGAGATCACAGTAGATATTGCCGAGCGCGGTGCCGAGATGCAGAGCATCAGAAAGAATGATGGCGGCGAATATCTTTGGCAGGGAAATCCCGAGATCTGGGCAGGCAGAGCACCTCTTATGTTCCCCATCTGCGGAGGCCTTAAAGACGACAAATATATCCTTGACGGCAAGGAATATAAAATAAATAAGCACGGCTACGCACGTTTTTGCACCTTTGAGGTGGAGGAGGTTACCCACACAACCGCAACCTTCCTTCTTCGTTCGGACGAGGAGAGCAAGGCTTGCTTCCCCTTTGATTACGAGCTTCGTCTCATTTACACCTTGAAAGGCGCGGGGGTTGAGATAAATTATAAGCTGAATAACCTGTCCGACAGAACGATGTATTTCTCCATCGGCTCTCACGAGGGCTATTCCACACCCGACGGAATCGAGAATTACGACGTAATCTTTCCTCAAAACGAGACTCTCTACACAACTCACCTTGACGGAAACCTCATCGAGGATAACAACATGATAATCATCAAGGACTGCGACCGCATCCCTCTCTATGACAAGTATTTTATCGTTGACGCGCTTGTGTTCAAGGATCTTAAATCCAAGTCCGCAACGCTCCGCAACCGCAAAACGGGAAGGGCGATCAAGGTTGAGTTCCCCGGTGCCGAATACTTCCTGCTCTGGCATCCTCACGGCGCTCCTTTCATTTGCATGGAGCCCTGGAGCGGCATAGGTGACGGAGTTTACAGCGACTACGACATCACAAAGAAAGAGGGAATTATAACCCTCGGGGCAGGCGAGGTGTTCGAGAGAGCACACACGATTACGATTTTGGAGTAATAAAATGAGTTTTGAAAATGTTAAGAAATTAAATTCCTCTCTGAAGCTTTACAAAACCTCCGATGCCGAATTTTCCGAATACGGCAGAGTTATAAGCGGTATCGACACTGCAGAGATCATAAAGGTTGCACAGAGCATAGAAAAGCCCGAGACAGGCTCGCTCTACGAGGCTTCAACACCTGCCTTTGAGGCGCTTTCCATAAAGAATGAAATTCAGGACGTTTGCTACGGCGAGCTTCCTGCCCAGATCGGCTACTGCTACGGTCACAGTAATTTCCTCAACGGCTGGGAGTGGCATACTTCAAGCGAGATAAACGTTGCAGTAACAGATCTTGTGCTGATCCTCGGAAAGGTTTCAGATATCAAGGACGGCAAGATTGATTCTTCGACAGCAAAGGCATTTTACGTAGAGAAGGGAGAGATCATCGAGGTTTACGCAACCTCTCTCCATTTCTGCCCCTGTGAAGTTTCGGCAGACGGATTTGGCTGCGTTGTTGCGCTTCCCGTCGGAACGAACGTGCCTCTTGAAAGAGAAGCGATCGACAAGCTCCTGTTCAGAAAGAACAAGTGGATATTCGCTCACGTTGATAACGAGGGACTTATCGCAAGAGGAGTTCTTCCCGGTATCACGGGCGAGAATTACGAAGTGAAATATTAATTTAATTCCTTGATCGGAACAAAACAATGAAACACAGTTCCAATAAAAGAATACTCCAAAAGGAGATTTACCGAAATGAAATACTTGCTTGGTATTGACTTTGGTGGCGGCTCAACTAAAGCCACGCTTATAAATACCGACGGCGCTATCATCGCCGAAAATATGGTGGAATATCCCACCTATTATCCTGAAAACGGCTACTGCGAGCAGTCTGCACAGGATTGGATAAACGCTCTGGGCGAAAATGCAAAGGCTCTTATTGCAAAAAGCAGCATTGACGCATCCGATATTCTTGCGGTCGCCATTGACTCGGCAACACATACCTGGCTTATGTGCGACAACGACGTAAAGCCTATCAGAAACGCAATTCACTGGACTGACTGCCGTTCAATAGCACAGGCTACCTTTCTCATCGAAAATCACGGCGATCTTATATACAAGCTCAGCTTCCACAAACCCGATACTATTTGGACACTTCCTCAGATGATGTGGGTAAAGGAACACGAGCCTGAAAATTTCGGCCGTATGAAGTACGTTTTTTTTGAAAAGGACTATATTCGTTATTTCCTGACAGGTGTCTATTGCACCGATTACATCGAGGCAGAGGGAAGTATGCTCTTTGACTGTAACACTCTTACCTGGTCAAAGGAGCTTTGCGCGCTTGCAGGCGTTGATCCCAAGATTTTACCTCCTATTGTAAAACCCACCGACGTTATCGGTAAGATCACCGCCGAGGCAGCAAAATTCACTTCGCTTGCCGAGGGAACTCCTGTTATTTGCGGTACGACCGATACGTGCATGGAGGTCTTTGCTTCGGGCGCGGTAGAGCAGGGAGACGTTACGGTCAAGCTGGCAACGGCAGGCAGAATTTGCGTTATCACTGACCGTCCTTATCCTCACAGACACCTTGTGAATTATTCCCATATTGCCGACGGTCTCTGGTATCCCGGAACCGCCACAAAAGCGGCGGCTTCCTCCTACCGCTGGTACAGAGATACCTTCGGTGGAGATTACAAGGAGCTTGACCAAGGCGCTATGGAGGTTCCGATCGGCTGTGACGGACTTATTTATCATCCATACATCAACGGCGAGCTTACTCCTTACGCCGATCCTATGCTTTGCGGAAGCTTTACGGGCATGAGAGCAACTCACACAAGAGGTCATTTCACCCGCGCGGTGCTTGAGGGCGTTTCACTTTCTCTTCTGCACTCAAAAAAGACTCTTGACGAGATCGGCATTCCTTACAACTCTGTTGGTACTATCATTGGCGGCGGTGCAAAAGGCCCTCTTTGGAAACAGATCACAGCAGACGCGCTTGGAATGACTCTCAGAGTTACCGAAAGCAGTGATTCCTCCCTTGGCTCTGCTATGCTTGCGGGACTTGCTGTGGGTGTTTTTGCAACCCCTCGCGAGGCTGTAAACAAGTGTATAAAAGAAGTGAGTATCACTCATCCCATTCCCGAAAATACTGAAAAATATCAGAAGCTTTTCGAGGAATACGTAAGAATTCACGATGCACTTGCACCCATTTATGACGCAAGGTAAGGTGACACATGAAAATAGTTGTATGTGTTAAGCAGGCGACAAACGGCGACCTTAACCCCTTTGACGCTTGCGCTTACGAGGCGGCGCTTCGCATTCCCGGTGCGGAGGTTATTCTGCTCAGTATGGCACCTATGAAGTCACAAGAGCTTCTTCTCAGCCTTACCAGACTTGGCGCAAGAAAGGCAGTCCTTCTGTCCGACAAAGCATTTGTAGGTGCCGATACTCTTGCTACCGCTTACGCACTTTCTCTGGCGGTAAACAAGATCAAACCCGACCTTGTTATATGTGGCAGACAGACGGTTGACGGCGACACGGGACAGACAGGCCCCGGCTTGTCCGAGGCTCTCGGTTACAGCATTATTCCCAACGTAATGGAGATACTTGATACGGAAGGAAAACTCACCTGCCGCACCAGAACCATGGGCCAGATGACAGTTTCTTATCCCGCGCTGATAACGGTTGAAAGGATCAACAATTTGAGACTTCCCAGTATCCGCTCAAAGCTTGGAGAGGTTGAAGTGTGGACTGCTCAAGACGTTTGCGCCGATCCCAATCGCATAGGACTTCACGGTTCACCCACAAAGGTCCTGAAATCCTTTGAAAACGAGGACGGTAAGCGTCATTGTAAGTTTATCACGCCTGATATGCTTGACGAGGTCATAGAACTCGGAATCGAGCGCGGAAAAGAGCGCCTTGCTCCCGGCAAGCCCTCGGAGGTTATGCTGAAAAATGTCTGGATAGTTGGCGAAAAGCCTCGCGCTATGGCGGAGACTATCAGTGATGACATTACGGTGATCCCTCTGACAAACGCCGACGAAATTGCAGAGAGAGCGCGGGTCGAAAAGCCCTCCGCAATTCTTTGGGCAAGCGATGCGCAGAGCAAAATGATCGCGCCGCAGGTGGCATGGAAGCTCCAAACGGGACTTTGTGCCGACTGCACTTATCTTGAGACTGACGGAAAATCTCTTATGATGTACCGTCCCGCATTTTCGGGCAACATTATAGCGAAGATCGCCTGCGTTACCGAGCCTGCAATGGCCACCGTACGCACTCCCGAGGACGCAAGAGCCGAGGTGGTTGTATCGCTGGGCAAGGGTGCAAGAGAAATTCTTCCCAAGATAAACGATTTCGCCGCGAAATACAACGCCGAAATCGCCGCATCCCGTGCAGCTGTTGACTGCGAGATGTTCCCGTATGAATGCCAGGTGGGACTTACGGGAAAGAGCGTGAACCCAAGCGTTTATATCGCTCTTGGAATCTCGGGCGCCGTTCATCATGTGGAAGGAATGAAGCAGTCGGGAACGGTTATTGCCATAAACTCCGACAAATCCGCGCCCATATTTGATTATGCGGACTACGGGATCGTGGCCGATCTGAACGACATCGTAAAATAAAGCACAAAGCTCACGTTCTTTGAACGTGAGCTTTTGTATATAAGGGAACAATTTCGAAAATAATAAGAAAAAAAGGAGCAGAATATGTGTACTTGTGTAGCTTTCCGGCAAAACGGATTATATTGCGGACGAAATATGGATCTTGACTACAATTTCGGAGAGAAAATCGTGGCGACTCCACGAACTTTCCCTCTCAAAAGTCTTAAAACCGAGAATCATTATGGGTTTATCGGTATAGCTACCGTTATTGACGGCTATCCGCTTTACGCCGATGCAATGAACGAACGCGGACTTTGCATAGCAGGACTTAACTTTCCCGAAAAAGCCTTTTACAGGGAGCCGATCGAAAATAAAACGAACGTCCCCGCATACGATTTCACTGCCTACGTTGCCGCAGAATTTTCTTCGGTTGAAGATTTTCGGAAGAATTTTGCTGAAATAAACATAATAAATCAGCCGTTTTCTGAGAAAATTCCTTGCTCAACGCTTCATTGGATGATTTCGGACGGTGTTTCTTCCGTCGTGGTAGAATCCACTCAATCGAGCATCAATCTATACGAAAATCCTCTTGGCGTTATGACAAACCTTCCCGAATTTCCCGAGCACTTGAAAAATTACGAAAAAATGAGGTCGGGCGAGGGAAGTGTCCCTACTGATTTTCCTGTTTTACTTTTATCGCCTTCGAGATTTTTGCGTATAGCACATTTCCTGGGAAATATTTTGCCCGAGACTGATTCTGACAGTGTAATATCGCACGTTTTTCACATTCTTGATACTGTAGCCATGCCCGACGTTTCGGCAAAAGCTACGAGCGGAAATTATCACAAAACAACCTACAGCGCTTGCTTTGACACGGTCAAAAGTCGATATCTTGTGAGGACCTACGAAAACAGCAGGATCTCTCATGCAAAATTGACCGAAGAAATGCTTTCTTTATCGAGTCTTTCGATATATGAAATTCCACGACACCAAGATTATTTTGAATTAAATTAAAAAATCCTCCAAAAGTTGCCTTTTGGAGGATTTGATCTTTTATTTTATTTTCCGAGGGTGATTCCGCTCCAGGAAGCGAGATACTGAGCAAGAAGGACCGCGTCAGCGGCATTTATCTTACCGTCGTAGAAGACGTCAGCCGCGGAAACTGCAGCTTCGTCGATACCCAGATCCCAGCCCGCAAGGTACTGTGCAAGCATTACGGCATCCACGGCGTTAATGTCGTTGTCCCCGTTCATGTCACCGTAGGTAAATTCACCAAAGGTGGAAAAATAGACTGTGGATCCGCCGTCCATGAATACGGATCTGATATTGCTGTCAAGTTTATAAGTTGCATTGGAGAGATACGTGATAGCACTTACGTATTTCTGTCCCGAAACGAAAGTTGCTTTACAGCCGGACGTAACTTTAAGATCTGAAGCAAAGTAAAGTGCCGACGAGCCGTTTCCGCCTTTAGCAATGAGCTGTTTTGTCGCAAGAGTTGCGGAATTTGCCCTGATAGCGAAACCTCCTGCGGCAGATTCGCTGTTTCCTCCGATCACCTCAAGAAAAGCGGATTCGGTAGAGGAAATAACAAGAGATGTAGCAACGATTCCGTCGCCGCCGCGGACGTATGCGTTGTTTGCACCGTTGATGGTTACGGCCGCACCGTTTTCAACCGTCAGATCCAACGAGCCGTTAACGGAAATTCCGCAACTGAATGAGGAATAAGTCACACTTTCGGTGCCGACGATAGTGGCGTTTCCGGTGATCATGATAATCAGATCTCCGCCGGACACGATAGCTCCGCCGTTGTATCCGTCAAGCGTCAGAGTTTTTGTGTCAGCCAGATAGCTCCAACCATCACCTGATTTATCTTCTTCGCAATTGAAAGAGGTCCCGTCTACGGTAACAGAATAACCGCCTGCAGCAAAAATCGAGATAGAAAGCAGGGAAGCGGTCATTGCAACTGCCAAAAGAAGGGAAACGGTGCGTCTAAAAATTTTCATAATTCAAATCCTTTTCCGAAAATAAGATGTTTTAAACACTTTTTCGTTTAATTCTACCATATACGCGAGAGAATTTCAAGTACTTTTTTTATTTTTCCTTATTTAATTCTAAAATATAAAAATGTATTGAAAAAACGTGCGATTTATGATAAAATATGAAGAAGAATAAACTTTTGTCGAGGTTCTTACTCTGATATGAAGAAAAATGTTGAAACGTCAAAGATCGTTATACTTTTATCAATCGTAGTATTGATATTTATTATGGTATTTTTTTCCATATATTTGCTTGGCGGGGATGGAACGCGCGGATCAGCCCCAAAATACGATTTCATTTTCCATGAAGTGGACTTTGATACCGATATACTGACTGACCCCGATTATTTGGTTCTTGATCGAAGCGTTTCGCTCAGACAAGGAAATCAGACGGTCACGATAGATCGTAATTTCAGATCGGAAAACGGCACTATAGAATTCATGCTGGATTATCTTGACTGCATAATTTCGGGAGATTATGAGGGATACGGTGATTTCTTCAGCCGGCTTTATTTTGAGACTGAAACTGTTCCCGAAATATTCACAATGCAGCGTGTATACGAAATAACCATAGAATTTATCAGCGAAACCCCAATCGTAGAATCAAATAAAAATTACATAGAGTACAGATTATCACTTGACTACAAAATAAACAGAAACGACGGAACGCTTCGAAACGATATGGGAAGCGATTGCTTTAGGACGCAGTATTTTCTGATAACCAACCGTGAAGGCGAACTGAAGATAGATACTATCAAATCATTTGATATAGTTGACGATATTCCGTCGGAAATAAATTTAGATTTGGTGTACGGTTGCTGTGCGGTCGTTTTGTTGTTGGTTGCGGCTGTAATCTTTGTAAGAATAAGAAAAGGTTCCGTTAATAAGCCCCGGGAGACCGACCGTCCATAATCGTACATACAATGCCGTCCACCCCTGAACCCGTTCCCTATATTATACAAAATTTGCATTTTGTATAATGAGACGTGTATTTAAATCGGGGTTGATCTATCTATGGATGTCCTTCCCTCGGCACGCCAGATACTTCTGGCGCGTCGCTTCTCCGCCTCTGATATGTCTTTCTTCCTTGTGCTTATCAAGGATTTCTCTTACAGATTCGTACAACGCAACGTTTTTTGTTTTAAGCATACCCGTCACGTCCTTGTGGACCGTGCTTTTGCTTATCCCGAACTCTTTTGCCGCATCTCTTACTGTCGTCCCCGTTTTTACTATGTACTCTCCGATTATTTCACATCTGGTCTTAGATCTGTTCATGGCGTACCTCATTTATTGGATTACGCCAATATATGATAAAAAATCATGATTTATATCCGAGGTCAACGCTATGATAAAAAAAGAAGCCGAAAAATTTGCACCGTCAAATATTTTTGAAGGTATGACATCCATATCTTCCCTTTTGAACTGTACCTGCGACAATGACAGAAAAATAATCAAAATTTTGTATAATGAAGACAAAGTCTTGTCCAAGAGACGAGAATTTGATTTCCTCCGACACAAGTCCGAAGAATTTGGATTCGAGCTTGAAACCGTCCCTCTCGAAGAGATAGAAAAATACACTATCGGCTCATCTCACGGCGGAGTTATTGCATTCTGCACCGAAAGAACTTTGAAGGAGCTTACTCCTGAATGTGTTGTCGACAACGGCGTTTATTTTATGCTCGAAGGCATTGAAGACCCTTACAATTTCGGCTATTCCCTGCGCTCTCTTTATGCGGCGGGCGTGAACGGAGTAATTCTCCCCGAAAGAAACTGGATGGGCGCGGCGGGAGTCGTTGCAAGAGCTTCTGCAGGTGCATCCGAGCTGATAGATATGTATACCTCAACACCGGAAAATCTGATCTCGGTTTTCAGACAGAAAAATTACAATATTTTTTGCGCCGATCTGCCAAATTCCGTGTCTCTGTACACGGCAGAACTTAAAAAACCCCTTCTTATGATAGTCGGCGGTGAAAAAAGAGGAAATTCCAAGTTTGTTTTAGAAAATTCCAATAAAATAGTGAGGATCGATTACGGAAGAGACTTCGGCGCTTCCCTGTCGGCGGCGTCCGCTTCCGCAGTTATTGCTTTCGAGGTCATGAGGCAGAATTTGAAATGACATCAACAAATTACGATAACCTGAAGAAATTCAAAGACACGGTCATGGGAATAACCGAAATGACCGATGTCTATCTGATGCTCGCAAAGAAAAGGGCTTCCCTGCCAAAATACGTTGATAGGCCTTTTCACGGTCTTGTCTATAAGATTACGGGCAAGTCGGAATATCATGTGGGCGAGGAGATTTTCGAACTTTTGTCCGGAGAAGTCATTTATCTCCCCAAGGGCAGCTCTTATATAGTTGACACAGTTGAGAACGGTGACAATTATCTGATAAATTTCGATACTGTACGCGATTACGGCATAGAACCCTTCGTTATTGAAATGGCGGACGCTGAAAAATGCGAAGCACTTCTTGCGAAAATGGTCAAGAAACACTCAAATTGCGAGGCTCGGCACGCCACCGAGAACATGGCGTGTCTCTACAGCTTCATAGCGATGATCCAAAAGCAGATACGAAGTATGTTCGTGCCTGATTCGACGGTTGAATTTTGTCATCAAGCAGAGAAATACATAGCGCAGAATTTCAGCCGCCGGGATCTAACCGTTTCCGAGGTGGCAAAAACAGTCGGCGTTGAGCCTGCACGTCTCAGATCGGGATTTGTGGAGATTTGCGGTATGACGCCAAAGGAATACATGATCTATCTGCGGATAGTCAAAGCGAAAAAGCTTCTCGTTAATTCCGATTCGTCTATTGCAAGAGTTGCTCAACGTCTCGGATTTTCAAATTCCAGCTATTTCAGCCGTTTTTTTAACGAAAGAACGGGCTTCTACCCTACAGAATACAGAGATAAGTTCAAATTTTAATAAAAAACAAGATATTTATTGACCTTTTGCCACAAAAGTGATATAATGATAGGGTTTAAATCGCGTAAGAAAGGAAAGCTTTCAAATGAGTGATAATTCAAAGACTCCGTCTGTTGCAAAGATCGTTTACGAATATATTGAGACCTTTGTCATCGCCGCCTGCATCGTGCTTCTTGCATATTCCTTTGTTGCAAGACTTTGTGCGGTAGACGGTCCTTCAATGAACAATACTCTTACTCACGGCGAGATGCTTGTTGTGACGGAGCTTGGTTTTGAGCCTAAGTACGGCGATATCGTGGTATTTCATGAGACATCCACTCCCGAAAAGCCATACGGCCTCGACAAGCTTGTGGTAAAGCGCGTTATCGCTACCGAAGGACAAACGGTAACGATTGATTTCAGCACGTGGACGCTGAAAATAACCGATGTTGACGGTACGGAACGTATAGTTGATGAATCTGAATACAGATATCTGGATCCCACGCGTCCCACGGTCACGTCGGATTACGTAGACGAAAACAATATAATGACCGTTGAAGTTCCCGAGGGTCAGGTCTTCCTCATGGGTGACAACAGAAACAACTCCCTTGACAGCCGCGACAGCCGTATCGGGCTTGTTGACGAGCGCAGAATACTTGGAAAAGCTGTTTTCCGTCTCACTCCTTTCAGTAAAATGGGAAAGCTGCCTTCCGTAAATTAAGTTAAATTTGAGGTAAATAATGCCAACCGAAATTATACAGTGGTTCCCCGGCCACATGGCGAAGACCCGCCGTCTGATGGCGGAAAACATAAAGCTGGTGGACGCAGTCATCGAAATAATTGATGCCCGTATTCCCTACAGCTCTCACAACCCCGAGATCATGAAGCTGGTGGAAAACAAGCCTGTTATCACGCTTTTAAACAAGGCGTCCTTGGCCGATCCCGAGAAAACTCAAGCGTTTGTGAAAAAATATACGCAGAACAACAGAATCTGCATCGCCACCGACTGCGTAACGGGCGAAGGCATCAACAAAATAGCCCCCGCTATTCGCGAGCTTCTTTCTGAAAAGCTCCGTCGCTACGAGGAAAAAGGCATGGCAGGCAGAAAGCTAAAGGCCATGGTGGTGGGAATCCCCAACGTGGGCAAATCCTCACTTATCAACCGCATAAGCGGCAACAAAAAAGCCAAGGTCGAAAACCGTCCGGGCGTCACCTTGAACAAACAATGGGTAACTACCTCGATCGGAATCGACCTGCTCGATATGCCCGGTGTCCTCTGGCCCAAGTTTGACGACAGAACAGTGGCGGAAAACCTTGCGATCACGGGCGCAATAAAGGACACGATCCTTGAAATCGAGGCTATCGCCCTGGCGCTGGTGAACAGAATGAGAGAAATGTACCCTGCTCTCCTTTCCGAGCGATACAAGCTGGGCGACCTTGCACAGTACGAGGCCTGCTCCGACTACGATATGTTTCTCATCATCGGCAAAAAGAGAGGATTTCTCATTTCGGGTGGTGAGATAAACGAAGAAAGAACCTCAAATATGCTTCTTGAGGAGTTCCGTAACGGAAAAGTAGGAAGAATAACTATCGAAAAGGTGAACTGAAATGCCGGACTATTCTCTTGAAAAAGACTATCTTGAAAAAGGCTATAAATACATCTGCGGAATTGACGAGGCAGGACGAGGCCCCTTGTGCGGTCCCGTGTTTGCAGCGGCTTGTATTCTCCCTCTTGACCTTGAAATAGAGGGGCTCAATGACTCGAAAAAGCTGACAGAGAAAAAACGCGAAAAGCTTTTTGACGTAATAAAAGAAAAGGCGCTTGCATACTGCATAGCCTCGGCTTCGTTTGAAGAAATTGATTCAACATACATTCTTGATGCGTATCTTCTTTCCATGCGCCGTGCCATTGACGGACTTGCAATAAAGGCTGATTTTGCACTTATTGACGGAAATATCAACCGCGATTTTCAAATAGACTCTGCGGCTGTTATCAAAGGCGACGCAACCTCTATGAGCATCGCGGCGGCATCGATTTTAGCAAAGGTGGCGCGAGATAGAATCTGCATCGACCTTGACCGCGAATATCCTCAATACGGAATTGCAAAGCACAAGGGCTACGGCACAAAGGTTCACATGGACGCTCTGCGTCAATACGGCCCTTCCCCTATCCATCGCAAGAAATTTATTCGATTCCTTGACAATGATGATAAATCATAAAAACGGAAAAACGGGTGAGAATATTGCCGCAGAATTTTTTGAAGCAAACGGCTATACGGTTCTTCACCGCAACTATCGCACGGGACATCTTGAAACCGATCTGATAGTTGAAAATTTTGAATCAGTGGCTTTTGTTGAGGTCAAGACCCGAACCGACAGCAAGACCGCTCTGAAATACGGTGCTCCGCGCTCGGCGGTAAACCAAGCAAAGCAGGAAAGACTTCTGTCCGCGGCAAAAATCTATCTTTTAAAGCATAACATAAATAAGAAGCCGAGAATGGACGTGGTCGAGGTATACCTTGACACCGACGGCGCATTTAAGAAAATGACTTACATCAGAAACGCATTTATGCAAAGGAGCAGAAGCTGAAAATGAAGTACTTCGACTTGCATTGCGATACTGCCACGGAAACGTTTTTTAAGCGCACTTCCCTTTCCTTAAATGACGGGCATATTTCTCTTGACCGTTTGGGCGAGATCAACAAATACACCCAGATAATGGCGATTTTCAGCCGTGAGGACGGAAGTGACGAGGAATGCTTTGAGGAATTTAAGCAGATAGTTGAATATCACAAAAAAGAAAAAGGAATCAATCAGATCAAAAGCGGCAGCGAGCTTGACAAAAAAGATTTTTCATACATATGGGCTGTGGAAGACGCAAGGATACTTTGCTCCGATCTGTCAAGAATTGATTTTCTCTATGACTGCGGTGTGCGCGTTATCATCCCCGTTTGGGCGGGCGAAACGATAATCGGAGGCGCTTTTGACACGGACATGGGACTGACCGAGTTTGGAAAATCGACTGTTTCCGCTTTTCTTGCGAGAGGAATGATTCCCGATATTTCCCACTCCTCCGAGCAGACCGCAAAGGAGATATTCGAACTTGCAGAGAGGGCAAAAATGCCCGTTATAGCGTCTCACTCATGCGCTTATTCCGTAAGAAATCACCCGAGAAATCTGAGAGATTATCAGTTTGAGATGCTGAAAAGTTCGGGCGGCATAGTAGGCCTGAGCTTCTGTGCTTATCATCTGTCGGATAAAGCAAAGGGGCTTTGTGATACAGACGATATAATGAGGCATATAAATCACTATTTGTCCCTTGGCGGAGAGGATATTCTCTGTATCGGTGCGGATTTTGACGGCGCAGGCATGCCCAAAGGGATCGATGGAATACAGAGTATTCCCGATCTTTACCGCCGAGTTGAGTTCGAGCACGGCACGGCGTCGGCAGACAAAATTTTCTATAAAAACGCCTACGGCTTTTTTAAAAAACATCTGAAATAATTTACCCCGAAAGGACATATAAAAAATGAAGTACATAAGCACAAGAACGTTAAATCCCGAAAAGATCGAGTCCGCTCAGGCTATAAAACAGGGTCTGGCAAACGACGGCGGACTTTTTGTTCCCGATTCCATGCCCTCACTCACCAAGTCTGGCATTAAAGCTCTCTGTGAAAAGAGCTATCCGGAAAGAGCCGCTTATATTCTTTCTCTGTTTTTGACAGACTACACCTACGAGGAGCTTCTTTGCGACTGCCGTGAGGCTTACAGCGAAGAGTCCTTTGTGGGCGGCGCGGCTCCCCTTATAAATATACACGACAATCTCTACTCCCTTGAGCTTTGGCACGGTCCCACGGCGGCGTTCAAGGATATGGCGCTCCAGATCATGCCCAGACTTCTCTCCCGCGCTCTGAAAAAGACGGGCGAGGAAAGAACGGCTCTTATCCTCGTTGCCACCTCGGGCGACACAGGCAAGGCGGCGCTTGAGGGTTACAAGGATATTGACAAGATTAAGATGATGGTGTTCTACCCCGTTGACGGTGTCAGCCGCGTACAGAAGCTTCAGATGGCGACACAAACAGGCTCCAACGTAAACGTTTGCGCTATCAACGGCAACTTTGACGATGCACAGAGCAACGTAAAGAAGATCTTCGGCGACGCAGACGTTGCAAAGAAGTTGGACGACAGCGGCTATTTCTTCTCCAGTGCGAACTCCATCAACTGGGGCAGACTTGTTCCTCAGGTGGTCTATTACGTTTCCGCTTACTGCGACCTTATCAATATGGGCAAGATAAAGATGGGCGACAAGATTAATTTCTGTGTTCCCACCGGCAACTTCGGCAACATTTTCGCCGCATACATTGCCCGTGAAATGGGTGTGCCTATAAACCGTCTTATCTGTGCTTCCAACAAGAATAACGTACTTACAGACTTCCTTGAGACAGGCACTTACGACAGAAACCGCAAGTTCCACCTTACAATGTCTCCTTCCATGGACATTCTCATTTCAAGTAATCTTGAAAGACTTCTGTTCTTCGCCGCAGGCGCGGAAAAGAATATTGAATATATGAACGCCCTTGCAAAGGACGGCAAGTACACTATCAACGCCGAGACGAAGGCTAAGATAGATGCTGTTTTCAGCGGATTCTACACCGACGAGGAAAAGACTGCCGAGACCATCAAGACCGTATTTGAAAAGTATGGCTATCTCTGTGATACACATACCGCCGTTGCGGTCAATGCCGCCGAGGAATATTCCGCAAAGTCGGGTGACGGACTCGTTACCGTTGTTGACTCTACCGCAAGTCCTTACAAGTTTGCGGCTGACGTTTATAAATCTCTCGGTCAAAAAGCCCCCGCAGATCCTCTTGATGCTCTGGACGCTCTCAGCGCTTATTCAAAGACGGAGATCGCATATCCTCTCCGCGGTCTTGGTGAAAGACAGGTTCGCTTCACCGACGTTTGCGACCCTGCAGACATGGCCGACCGAGTTCTCGATTTTATTAAGTAAAAAGGTTGGGGTGTCGCCTCTGCAACACCCCGATTTTTCTCAGTCCTTCATTTTGAA